>NZ_WKCD01000369.1:0-4387 GCF_021606625.1 Pseudomonas sp. PA-4-8C | reverse complement strand
CTTAGTAATTTTTTTTTTTTTTTTTAAAAGAAAAAGACGACAGACGAAACACCGGCAACGGCCTGGGGGGCGGGGAGTGGTGAAAAGGAGACCCCTGCCGGAAACTGCATTGGGCGGTGGTTTGAAACCCGCCGCGCCTGCCGCACCCGCCGCTGAACCGGCACCGGCCCAGGCCACCACGGACTTCGGCCAGGTGCACCACGTGATCGAGCAACGCTGCACCGTGTGCCACTCGGCCAAGCCCACCAGCCCGCTGTTCAGCACCGCTCCGGCTGGGGTGATGTTCGACACACCGGCACAGATCCAGCAACAGGCCGCGCGCATTCAAGCGCAGGCCGTGGCCAGCCAGATCATGCCGCTGGGCAACATTACCCAGATGACCCAGCAGGAGCGGGATTTGATCGGCACCTGGATCAACCAAGGGGCCCGTACCAACTGACTGTTTCACACCGTTCCCATGTGGGAGCTGGCTTGCCTGCGATAGCGGTAGATCACCAACGCTTTCGTTGACTGACACACCGCCATCGCAGGCAAGCCAGATCCCACAAGGGAGATCAGTGATGGCTTGAAGATTGAGTTTCATCCGGCAATTGAATGCCAAACAACACAAAAATAAAAAGATTCGAGGTGTTGCATGTCCCAGTTAGAAACGCAGACTCCTGCCGCGCCCGCCATGGTGCGGCTGCCCCTCTTGCAATTGATTCTGGTAGGCCTGCAACACGTCTTGCTGATGTACGGCGGTGCCGTCGCCGTGCCCCTGATCATTGGCCAAGCCGCCGGCTTGAGCCGTGAAGAAATCGCCTTTCTGATCAACGCCGACCTACTCGTAGCCGGTATTGCCACCATGGTGCAGTCGTTCGGCATCGGCCCGATGGGGATCCGCATGCCGGTGATGATGGGCGCCAGTTTTGCCGCCGTGGGCAGCATGGTCGCCATGGCCGGCATGCCCGGTATCGGTTTGCAGGGCATCTTTGGCGCGACCATCGCCGCCGGGTTCTTCGGCATGCTGATCGCGCCGTTCATGTCCAAGGTGGTGCGCTTTTTCCCACCGCTGGTGACCGGTACGGTGATCACTGCCATCGGCCTTTCGCTGTTTCCCGTGGCGGTGAACTGGGCCGGCGGAGGTAGCGCCGCCGCCACGTTTGGCTCGCCGGTCTACCTGGCGATTGCCGCCCTGGTGCTGGGCACAATCTTGCTGATCAACCGCTTCATGCGCGGCTTCTGGGTGAACATCTCGGTGCTGATCGGCATGGGCCTGGGTTACGCGCTGTGTGGCGTGATCGGCATGGTCGACCTCAGTGGCCTGGCCCAGGCGCCATGGGTGCAGGTGGTAACGCCGTTGCACTTTGGCATGCCCAAGTTCGAGTTGGCGCCAATCCTGTCGATGTGCCTGGTGGTGGTGATCATTTTTGTCGAGTCCACCGGCATGTTCCTCGCCCTGGGCAAGATCACCGGCCAGGAGGTCACGCCGAAGATGCTGCGACGCGGCCTGTTGTGTGATGCCGGCGCGTCGTTCTTTGCCGGCTTCTTCAACACCTTTACCCACTCCTCCTTCGCCCAGAATATCGGCCTGGTGCAGATGACCGGCGTGCGCTGCCGCTCGGTCACGCTCATGGCCGGCGCGTTCTTGATCGTGCTCAGCCTGCTGCCCAAGGCGGCCTATCTGGTGGCGTCGATTCCACCTGCGGTACTCGGCGGCGCGGCGATTGCGATGTTCGGCATGGTGGCGGCAACCGGGATCAAGATTCTGCAGGAAGCCGACATCGCCGACCGCCGTAACCAGTTGCTGGTGGCAGTGAGTATCGGCATGGGCCTGATCCCCGTGGTACGCCCGGAGTTCTTCGCACAGCTGCCGTTGTGGATGAGCCCGATTACCCACAGCGGCATCGCCATGGCCACCCTCAGTGCGCTGTCGCTGAACATCCTGTTCAACATTCTCGGCGGCGCTGAGCGCCCCGAAGTCGCACATACGCATTGATTCCTTTGTTAGTACAAAAATAACAACAAACAGGGAACACCCACATGCACAACCTTGACATGGGGCCGGCCACACGCCGCGCCCCATTCTTGCCCCTCGCGCTCTGTTACAGCGCACTTGAGCCCAGGCCTGGGAGCCAGTATTCTCCGCGCCCGCTCGAATCGACTCAAAAAAAAACAGCGAATGTAAAAGCTGACCTCAAGGCCAACTTATCCCGGCCTGATGTTTGCTGCCAAAGTGCACAAAAGTCCCCTGAATTCGACTGCATCCGCTGCAGCCGACGGGGATTTTTTGGCTTTTTGAACACCTTGGCGCAGCTCTTGCTAAAAGCATCAAAGCTGACCGAACAGACGATTTTTGCAGCGAACCAAAAGGCGCCACACCAGAGCGCCTGCGTAGAAGAAAAACCATAAAATTTTAACTCGGGAGCAACCGAATGAAACCTATGTTCAAAGGCCTGATGCTGGCAGGATCACTGTTGGCCGGTGGCCAAGCCGTAGCCGGTGACTTGTTGCAGTGGCAAAACAACAGCCTGACTTACCTGTGGGGCAAGAGCTTTACCGTCAACCCGCAGATCCAGCAAACCGTCACCTTCGAACATGCCGACGCGTGGAAGTATGGCGATAACTTCTTCTTCCTAGACCGTATCTTTTACAACGGCAAGGAAGACGGCAATGTCGGCCCGAATACTTACTACGGCGAGTTCAGCCCGCGTTTGTCGTTCGGCAAGATCCTGGACAAGGACCTGTCGTTCGGCCCAATCAAGGACGTGCTGCTGGCCTTCACCTACGAGTTCGGCGAGGGCGATAACGAGTCCTACTTGCTGGGCCCGGCATTCGATTTGAACATTCCCGGTTTCGACTACTTCCAGCTGAACTTCTACCAGCGCCAGACCGAAGGCAATCGCCCGGGTGACGGCGTGTGGCAGATCACCCCGGTGTGGTCGTACACCATTCCCGTGGGTAATTCTGACGTGCTGATCGACGGTTTCATGGACTGGGTGGTGGATAACGACAAGAACGCCCGCGGCACTTACCACGCCAACCTGCACTTCAACCCACAGGTCAAATACGACTTGGGCAAAGCCTTGCATTGGGGCGACAAGCAGTTGTATGTGGGTTTTGAATACGACTACTGGAAGAACAAATACGGGATCGAGGATTCGGGCGCGTTCAAGACAACCCAGGATACGGCGAGCTTCCTGGTCAAGTACCACTTCTAAAGGTTGATCGCGGTTCCTTGTGGGAGCTGGCTTGCCTGCGATCGCGGTGTGTCTGTGCCAGCAGTGTTGGCTGGCATACCGCTATCGCAGGCAAGCCAGCTCCCACATTCAGTTCGGCGTCAGGCCGAGGAAACGGGTGATTTCTTCGCGCTTGGCCAAGGCATCCTTGCGCCCCAGTTCGATCAACTCGCTGCAATACCCCGCCTCGAACAACAGATAACTCAACACCCCCGCGCCGCTGGTCTTGGTCGCCCCAGGCCCCCGCAAAAACACACGCAGTGCCGCCGGCAATTCCTGGCGATGTCGCGCGGCGATTTCATCGATGGGCTGGCTGGGGGCAATCACCAGCACCTCCACTGGCGCCAGGCCCTGGACCGCCGCATCCACAGGCACGACGCGGCTGAACTGGTTCAAGCGCTCCAGCAGCTCGATATCGCTTTCCAGGCTGTCAATGAACGTGCTGTTGAGCATGTGCCCGCCAATTTGCGCCAGGGTCGGTTGCTGGCCGGTGTAAGTGCGTTGCACCGAAGGTTCATTGCCCCGAGGGTTGCCACTCACCCCCACCACCAACACGCGACTGGCGCCCAGGTGCAAGGCCGGGCTGATGGGGGCGGACTGGCGCACCGCGCCATCGCCGAAGTACTCCTGGCCGAGTTTGACCGGGGCAAACAGCAGCGGGATCGCCGAACTGGCCAGCAGGTGCTCTACGGTCAATTGGGTGGGCACACCGATACGCCGATGGCGCAGCCAGGCATCAATGGTGCCGCCGCCCTGATAGAAGGTCACCGCTTGCCCGGACTCATAACCAAACGCGGTCACCGCCACCGCCTGCAAATGCTGGCGACGGATCGCCTCGTCGATGCCGTCCAGGTTCAAGCGCTCCTGCAACAGCTCGCGCAGCGGTGAGCTGTTGAGCAACGCCACCGGCACCTGGGCGCCCAGGCCCAGCAGGCTGTGGATCAGGAAACGACTGGCCTGGCGCATCACCCCCGGCCAGTCACTGCGCAGCACCTGGTGGCTGCGAAAGCCCTGCCAGAAGGACGTCAGCCGTTGGATGGCCGCGGAAAAATCGCTGGCGCCACTGGCCAGGCTCACCGCATTGATCGCACCAGCGGAGGTGCCGACGATCACCGGAAAAGGATTCGCTGCCCCCGCAGGCAGCAACTCGGCAATCGCCGCCAACACCC
>NZ_WKCD01000368.1:0-4401 GCF_021606625.1 Pseudomonas sp. PA-4-8C | reverse complement strand
AAGGGGCGACGGACAGTAGGGAAGGGGAGGCGGGCTATGGTTTTTTTTTGGAAAAGGAGAAGCGGGCAAACGAAAACCAAGGGACAGCCTGGGGGGCCCGGGGATGTGTAAAGGAGACGGGGAATTCCACCCGCCACTCGGTTTCCAGGATGCGCTTGTCCTGGCGCGCGGCACGGCTGCCGGGTTCAGGCGTGACGTCCGGTGCGTACTTGCCGCTGAGCACCCCTCGGGCCAGCGGGCTGTAAGGCACCACGCCCAGCCCATAAGCCGCTGCAGCGGTGATCTGTTCCACCTCGGCCTGGCGATTGACGATGTTGTACAACGGTTGGCTGATGATGGGTTTATCAACCCCCAGGCGTTCAGCCACGCGAATCACTTCAGCGATGCGCCAACCCCGGTAATTGGACAGGCCCCAATAGCGAACCTTGCCTTCGCGGATCAAGTCACCGATGGCGGACACGGTGACCTCCAACGGCGTGTCGTGGTCTTCGCGGTGCAGGTAGTAGATGTCCAGGTAGTCGGTGTCCAGCCGTGCCAGGCTGGCGTCCAGCGCAGTGAACATACGCTTGCGGCTCAAACCGCTGCGGTTGGGCACGCCATCGGCAGGGCCGAAGCCGACTTTGGAGGCCACCACCCAATCGTGGCGGTTGCGTGCAATCGCCTCACCGACGATTTCCTCGGAGCGCCCGCCTGTGTACACGTCAGCGGTGTCGATGAAATTGATGCCCTGGTCCCAGGCCTTGTCGATGATGCGCAGCGAATCTTCGGTGCTGGTCTGTTCGCCAAACATCATGGTGCCGAGGGTCAGAGCGCTGACCTTCAACCCGGAGTGGCCCAATGTGCGGTAAATCATGCAAAGCTCCTCATGGCAGGCAAAATGTAAGTGATGCAATACCAGACCCGAGCGCTCTGGAACAAGCCCTGGGCGAATTTCTTCATGTGCGTAGCAAAGTCACGCAGCGCGCCTGTAAAAAACGGTGCAGCACTTTCACGCGTTCCGACACTTGCAGGCGGTGCGGGCACATCAGGTTGAACGGCGCAGGTTCGCCTTGCCAGTCGGGTAGCAAGGGTACCAACCGGCCAGCCTGGATATCACGGGCCACATCCAGGTTGGCCTTATAGGCAATGCCATGCCCCGCCAACGCCCAGCGGCGGACAATCTCGCCGTCATCGCTGAGGTAGTCACCGCTCACCTCGACTTCTTGAAGCAACGCCCCCTGGCGGAAATACCAGGTGCTATTGGCCTGGCCCCGGCGCATATAGCACAGCGTGCTGTGGTGGGCCAAGTCTTCGGGCTCAAGCGGTGTGCCGTGGCGCGCCAGGTACTCAGGGCTGGCGCAGGCAATGCGATGGTGATCGGGTACCACCGGCAGGGCCACGAGGCTGGAGTCCCTCGGCACGCCAAAGCGCAAGGCAATGTCGACGGTGTCGCGAAACAAGTCGGCATTGCTGTCGTTGAGCAACAGTTGCAAGCGGATATCAGGGTGCTCCAGCTTGAACTCGTCCAGCCAGCCCAGCAGCACATTGCGGCCAAAGTCCGAGGGCGCGGCCAACTGCAATAAACCGCTGAGGCTCTGACCTTGTTGCTTGATGGCGTGCTCGCCTTCCGACAGCGCCTCCAGCGCCACCCGCACACTGTCCAGGTAACGCCGGCCTTCTTCGGTCAGGCGCATGCTGCGGGTGGAGCGGGCGAGCAGGCGGATGCCGAGGCGGGTCTCAAGGCGCTTGAGCGCAATACTCGCCGCTGCTGGCGTGAGGCCCAGGCCACGGGCGGCGGCCGTCAGGCTGCCGGTGTCGGCGCTGCGCACGAAGACTTCAAGGTCGAGAATCGAGCTCATTGATAAAAATCCTTTAAAGATCTTGTCGTTTTACCCGGATTTTTCATCGATTACCAAGCTGGGAAGATGAACGCTCACTTTCTCACTCAGGTAGTTTTCCATGACCTCTTCCCTCAGCGGTAAAACCGTCATCGTCATTGGCGGCAGCAGTGGTATCGGCGCGGCAGTCGCCCAGGCAGCCTTGGCACGCGGCGCACAAGTGGTAGTGGCCGGGCGCCGCTTGGTGTCAAGTTCCGACAACGGGCTGCGCAGCGAACCGGTGGACGTCACCGACAACGCCTCGTTGCAGCGGCTGTTCGAAACCGTAGGGCGCTTTGACCATCTGGTCTACACCTCGGGGCCTTCGGTGCGAGCCAAGCCCTTGAGTGAAACCGAACTGGATGAAGCCCAGGACAACTTCGATGTGAAGCTATGGGGCGCGCTACGTGCCATTCAACAGGCGCTGCCCTTTCTGCATGAACACGGCAGCATCAGCCTGACTTCGGGCCAACTGGGGCGCAAACTGGCGGCGGGGCAGTTCATCAAGACGGGCATCAACGCCGCGACCGAGGCATTGGGCAAACAGTTGGCCAAGGAACTGGCACCGCGTCGGGTCAATGTCATCAGCCCCGGGGTAATTGACACGCCGGCCTATGCAGGGCTTGGAGAAGAGCAGCGTATGGCGATGTTTGCCAAGGCGGGCGACGCATTGCCGGTTGGGCGGGTGGGGCAGGCGCAGGAGGTGGCGGCGGGGTATGTGTTGGCAATGGAAAATGGCTTCTTGACTGGCAGCATCATCGACATTGACGGCGGGGGACTGCTGTAAACGCCCCGCCCGCAAGGTGATTGGCTCAGTGACGGACTCTGGTCAGTCGAAACGTCCCTTCGACAGTAAACTCAGGTCCGTCATTTTTTCGAAAGGAGCAGGAAAACTCCCCCGAGCCATGATCGTCGGTGACTTCTTCGTTCAGTTTCAGCGTACCCGCATGGGCTGTCACCCCACCGTACGTGTCGAGGCGCATAAACTGAACCCGGACATTGTTGTTGCCGGCCAAAACATGGGTCAGTCCTTTCGTGTCCTTATTGATCACGATGGATAGAATATTTCGAGTTCGCGATAGGTCGTCATCGTAATGGTCGCCGATAAACATTCGGTGATCAGGGCGGTGGCCGCCGAAATCTGAGCTATCAATTCTGAATTCGGTTGCGACAAACTTTGGATCCGGTAATGGGCCACCCTGGAACACCGCTTTCAGTTCGCCCGTTGCCGGGTATTGTGCAGTCAGGCCAGTTGAAAGGCCTCTCAGTTCCGCCGTGCCGTCAACCAGCTCTATTTTTTGGCTGCCAAATTCGGCGCTCGCCCCAAAAGAGGCCTTTAGATTCGTACCGTCGAATGACACCTCTATTTTCCCTGCGGTGGCGGCATAGGTTGGATTTCCCTGGTTTTCATACGTAGAGAAATGAAGCCTGGTTGCGCCTTCTGCAAACGAGTAGGTGTGTTTACTTCCGTCCGTAGGTAAATCGGAAGGAAGCAGAATATCGATACCTAGAAAATCACTCGGTACGTTCGATAAGCGCTGGGTCGCAGCCAAATGCCATAACCCACTCGTCTCACGGTATAGCTCCATCTTGTCGGCGTCGCCGATGAAAACGACGTTATGTTGGCCTGTCACCGTAACGTTAAAAGTACCTTCAGTAGCTGCTGTTTTGCCTTTCATTTCGATAGCCCTCCAAGCGTGACTGAGCCCTCAGCCTAGGCGCACGGATAAGGTTTGGATACTGTTAGAAATTACAGGCTAGAAAACGTTTATTGATTACTAGAGTCGCTAGGAGCACCTCTCTTACTGATGGTGCACCCTTCTATAGGACTCTGTTATAAGAGAATCATTTTTTATACCTGTCAAAGTTGACAGTGTCGCCCGAGCCAGCAGGGTACTAACATTCCCACAAACTCTTTTATCAACTTATTTATTGGCGAGGCTGGTTAACATGAAACAGTCACTGCATGTCCCTATTTTACCGTTGTCGAAAGGCACTTTCACCGCCACATTGAACGGCTACTTGGCGCTTGATTATGTTGGCGATCCCACCCAAGAACTACGTCTGGATCAAGATGTGTGGACACTCATCAGTTACGGGCGCCCCTCAACCGGCGGTAGTTTGATTGTGTTCACCGTCAACGTCCCTAGCAACTTGTGTGACGACGGAAAACCTCAAACCTTCTTGATAGGCAGCCATAACACCGTCATTTCGCTCTATACGCAGCAGCTTAATTTCGTTGCCCAGACGGGGGAGATCACGGTATCGCTTAAAGATAACCGGATGGCGGCAACGTTCAATTTCAAAGCACAAGCAATCGGTACCTCTCATGAAATCGAGGTCTCCAGTGGCACGTTTGAGGTCAGCAACGGGACTGGCTTTATCAACGCGGACTTTAGGGGTGAAGCGCGTCCGTATCCGACATTTGAAGCAACAACGGTCGAGATAAATCATCTGGACCTGTTTCCGCTGCCCAAGGATGCCGATTCTATAAAAGGGCGCATTCATAACTATGACCCCATTCCGACTCAAGACGATCTTTTGT
>NZ_WKCD01000367.1:0-4457 GCF_021606625.1 Pseudomonas sp. PA-4-8C | reverse complement strand
GTTCGTCCCCGATGGCTACAACCTGGCCGGCGGGGCAGCGGGCGCCCTGACCCTGTTCAATGGCGTGGGCGGCAACACCGCCGTACGTGTCGATCCCGGCGTCACCGCCACCCTGGGCGTCGCGCTTAACGGCGGCGGCACTCTGGCCAAGCTCGACACCGGTACCCTGGTGCTTAACGGTGCCAACAGCTACACCGGCGGCACCGCCCTGGATGGCGGCACCCTGGTGGTCGGCAATAACAGTGCCCTGGGCAGCGGCCTCTTGACCACCGCCAACGGCACCACCCTGGACAGCAACACCGCGGTCAGTCTGGCCAATGCGCTCAACGTCAACGGCAGCCTCACCCTCGGCGGCAGCAACGCCCTGACCCTGGCCGGCACCGTGGCGGGCACGGGCAGCCTGATCAAGAATGGCATCGCCAACCTGACCCTCAGTGGCAACAACACCTATGCCGGCCCAACCGCACTCAACGCAGGCGGCCTGATCCTGGCCTCCAACACGGCCCTGGGCAGTGGCGCTCTGAACGCGGCCGCTGGCACCACCCTCGACAGCAGCACGGCGGTCGCCCTGGCCAACACGGTCAATCTGGCCGGCAACCTGGGCATTCTGGGCACCGCCGACCTGAGCCTGAACGGCCTGGTCAGCGGTAGCGGTGGGCTGACCAAAACCGGCGCGGGCAACCTCACGCTCAACGGCGCCAACGCCTACCTGGGCGGCACGCAATTGAATGCCGGCTCCCTGACCCTGGGCAATGCGTCGGCCTTGGGCAGCGGTGCCTTGGCGGTCAATGGGGCAACTACCCTGGACACCAACACGGCGTTGGCCCTGGCCAATAACACCAGCCTGAATGCCGCGCTCACCGTCGGCGGCAGCAACGATCTGAGCCTCAACGGTGTAGTGGACGGCAGTGGTTCGTTGATCAAGGCCGGTGGCGCCAACCTGACGCTCAACGGCGCCAACACCTACAGCGGCGGCACGGCGCTCAGTGCCGGCACGCTGACCCTCGGCAGCACCACAGCCCTGGGCTCGGGCGCGTTGACCGTCGGCGGTACGGCGACCCTGGCCAACAGCACGCCGCTGGTGCTGGCCAATGCGGTCAATCTCAATGGCGACCTCACTATCGCTGGTAGCAACAACCTGACCCTGGCCGGTGTGCTCGCTGGCAATGCGGCGCTGATCAAAAATGGCGCGGCGGACCTGCTGCTGACCGGCAACAACAGCTTCAGCGGCCCGCTGACCGTGGCGGCGGGCAGCGTGACCACGACGGGTAATGGTGCACTGGGCACCACCTCCGGCGTCACTGTCGGCAGCGGCGCCAGCCTCAACCTGGGTGGCAATGCCAACCTCAACAGCCTGGCCGGCGACGGCGTGGTACAGGTGGCTGGCGGCAACACGCTGGCGGTGGGTGGCAGCAACCTGGATAACAGCTTTGGCGGCGCGCTGAACGGTGCCGGCAACCTGGATAAAAACGGCAGCGGGGTGCTCAACCTGAGCGGTACCAACGCCATCAGCGGTGCGGCCAACGTCAACGGCGGTACCTTGAATGTCACCGGTTCCCTGGCCAGCGGCACGGTGGCAGTGAGCAGCGGCGCGACCCTGGCCGGCAGCGGTTCATTGGCCGGCGCGGTGACCGTGGCCGACGGTGGGCACATCGGCCTGGCCTCCGGCAGCACGTTGTCGGTGGGCTCGTTGGTGCTGGGCGGCAACTCGAACCTGGATGTCGGTCTCGGCACCCCAGTGCTGGGTGGCGGCACAGGCCTGCTGAATGTCGGCGGCAATCTGACCCTGGACGGCAACCTCAATGTCACCGATATCGGCGGCTTTGGCAGCGGCGTCTACAACCTCATCAACTACACCGGGGCCTTGACCGATAACGGCCTGGTTCTGGGCACACTGCCAGGCAGCGTGGTGCCGGGCGACCTGCAAGTGCAGACCGCGATCACCAACAAGGTCAACCTGCTGGTGACTGCGCCCAACACCACCGTGCAGTTCTGGGATGGCAACAGCCTGATCGGCAACGGCGCGATTGACGGCGGCAACGGCACCTGGAACGCCGGCAATACCAACTGGACCAATGTCGACGGCACCCTCAACCAGGGCTGGGTCAACAGCTTCGCGGTGTTCCAAGGCGTGGCAGGCAACGTGACGGTGGATGGCACGCAGAACATCACCGGCATGCAGTTCGTCACCGATGGCTACACCCTGGGCTCCGGCACGGCGGGGGTGCTCAACCTGGTCAATGGCGGCACCGGCAACACCGCGGTGCGCGTCGACCCGAACGCTACCGCGACCCTGGGCGTAACCCTCAACGGCGCCGGCACCCTGGCCAAGCTCGACAGCGGCACCCTGGTGCTCAACGGCAGCAATGGCTACACCGGCGGTACCGCGCTCAATGGCGGCACCCTGGTGGTGGGCAATAACAGTGCCCTGGGCACAGGCGTCCTGACGGCGACCGGTGGTACCACCCTGGACAGCAACGCGGCGGTCAGCCTGGCCAATGCGGCCGTGCTCAACGGTGCGTTGACGGTGGGTGGCAGCAACGCGCTGGCCCTCAATGGTGGCGTCAGCGGCAGCGGCAGCCTGGTGAAAAACGGTGCCGCCGCGCTGACGCTTAATGGCGTCAACAGCTACAGCGGCGGCACTGGCCTGAACGCCGGTCAATTGATCCTCGGCAATAATGCTGCCCTGGGCAGTGGAGCATTGACGGTGGGCGGCGCGGCGCAACTGGATGGCAGCACCGACCTGCAACTGACCAATGCCCTCAACCTGGGCGGCCCGCTGACCCTGGCCGGCAGCCACGACCTGGCCCTCAACGGCGTGGTCAGCGGCAGCGGCAGCCTGGTGAAAAATGGCAACGGCGCCTTGTTGCTGACCGCTGCCAACACCTACAGCGGCGGTACCACGCTCAACGGCGGCAGCACCACCGGCAACACCACCAGCCTGCAAGGCGCTATCGCCAACAACGCGGCATTGACCTTTGAGCAAGCCAGCGACGGCACCTACACCGGCAACCTCACCGGTACCGGCGTGTTGAACAAAACCGGCACCGGCGCATTGTTGCTCAGCGGCAACAACACCTTTACCGGCAACACCAACGTCAACACCGGCAGCCTGCTGGTCAACGGCACCTTGAACAGCGCCGCGGTGCAAGTTGCCAGCGGCGCGACCCTCGGCGGCAGCGGTACCCTGGGCGGTGCGGTGAACATGGCTGATGGCTCGGTGCTCCAGGCCGGTGCCGCGACGCCGCTGTCGGTGGGTTCGCTGGCCTTGTCATCGGGCACCACCCTGGACTTCGCCCTCGGTGCGCCGGGTGCCTCCAGTACAGCGGTGAACGTGGCGGGCAACCTGACCCTGGACGGCACCCTCAACGTCAGCGATACCGGCGGCTTCGGCGTCGGCGTGTATCAACTGTTCCGCTACGGCGGCAGCTTGACCGATAACGGCCTCACCTTTGGCACCTTGCCGGTGGCACTGGGTAACCTGAGCCTGCAAACGGCGCTGGCCAACCAGCTCAACCTGGTGGTGCAAACCACCCCAGGGCAGATCCAGTTCTGGAACGGCGGCACCACCAACCCTGATGGCAGCATCAGCGGCGGCAGCGGTACCTGGGGCCCAGGCACCAACTGGACCGACCCCACCGGCACCCAAGGGCAGGCGTCCACCAATCAGTTCGCGGTATTTGGCGGGCAGGGCGGCACCGTGACCGTGGTCGGCAACCAAGGCTTCACTGGCCTGCAAGTGCTGGACGCCGGCTACACGCTGGTCGCCGGCGCAGGCGGCAGCTTGAGCCCGACCAATGCGGCGGATGGCAGCCTGGCGCCGGTGCGGGTCAATTCCGGCGTGACCGCTCAGATTGATGCACCGCTGGTGGGAACCGGCGGCATCAACAAGCTGGATGCGGGCACCTTGCTGCTGACTGGCGCCAATACCTACACCGGCGGCACCACCGTCAGTGGCGGTACGCTGGCGGGCACCACCACCAGCCTGCGTGGCAGGATCCTCAACAACGCGCGGTTGTTGTTCGCCCAACGCACCAATGGCCAGTTCAGCGGTACCTTGAGCGGCACGGGTGCGCTGATCAAGCAAGGCGCAGGCGCGCTGTTGCTGACCGGCAACCAGCCGTTCAGCGGCACCGTGGCAGTGGAAGAGGGCGTGTTGCAAGTGGGTAACGCGGCCAACCCAGGCGCGGTGCTTGGCGGCCAAGTCACTGTGGCCAACGGTGCGGGGCTGACCGGTAACGGCAGTGTCGGTTCGCTGGTCAACAACGGCTCGGTGACGCCCGACGGTGGCAAGCTGACCGTGGCCGGCAACTTCACCAACGCCAGCACCGGTGCGCTGAACCTGGTGATCACCCCATCCACCACCGGCTCCCTGGCCGTGGGCGGCACCGCCAACCTGGGCGGTACCTTGAATGTGGTCAACCTGGCTCCCTATGCCGGCGCCACCACCTACACCC
>NZ_WKCD01000366.1:0-4541 GCF_021606625.1 Pseudomonas sp. PA-4-8C | reverse complement strand
CTTTTCGACACTTACTTCGAAGATGAAATCATCGACAACAGAGCCTTTATGAAAACATTGCTTGAATGTCTAATTCGTTATCACGCTGAAGCGACAACAGACGAGTAATCCGACAAAGCCAAGCGAACACAACGCTAAAATCAACAAAGCTCAAATGTGGGAGCTGGCTTGCCTGCGAAAGCGGTACTGCAGTAACACATGCAGCGACTGACACACCGCCTTCGCGAGCAAGCCCGCTCCCACAGGGGATCTGCGTTTGCCTGACGGGCATTCCTCCCACATTCAAACCCGCTTCGTTCGATCTGATCAGCGCTTGGAAAGCTCCATAATCATCCGGCTCAACAGATAAACCCGCGGCGCCACACTTTCCACCTCGGCATATTCCTCCGCCGTATGAATGTTGCCCCCCACTATCCCAAACCCATCCAACGTCGGCGTGCCTACCCCGGCGGACAAGCTCGCATCTGCCGCGCCGCCGCTGCCTTCGATGGTCAACTTGCGTCCCAGTTCGCCGTAAATCCCCTGGGCCATCGCTACCAACTTATCCGACTCGGCCGTCTGCGGCATCGGTGGCAGGCCACGCTGCAGGCTGGTTTTTACTTCGGTTTCCGGGATCAATTTGTTGGCTGAAACCCGGGCCAGGTCTTTCTCGATCCGGTCGAATTCTTCCGGCAAGGCCGCACGCACGTCGGCCTTGGCGGTGGCCTGGTCAGGGATGACGTTGGTGCGGTCGCCAGCCTTGAGCACGGTGAAGTTGATGGTGGTTTTCTTGTCTTCGTCGCCGAGTTTGCCCAGTTGCAGGATCTGGTGCGCGGCTTCCATGGCGGCGTTGCGTCCCAGTTCCGGGGCGACGCCGGCGTGGGCGGCCTTGCCTTTGACTTCGACCACGGCGGTAGCGCTGCCTTTGCGCCACACCACCAGGCCGTCGGCGGGGCGACCGGGTTCCAGGTTCAGGGTTACATCGTGGCCCTTGGCAGTGTTGCGGATCAGTTCGGAAGCGGCGTCGGACCCGGTTTCTTCGCTGGCGTCGAGCAGGAAGGTAATCTGCGCGTAGTCCTTGAAGCCCTGGCTTTTGAGGACTTTGAGCGCATAGATGCCCGCGACGATGCCGCCCTTGTCATCCATCACGCCGGGGCCGTAGGCACGGTCGTCCTTGATGTGGAACGGGCGCTCGGCGGCCGAGCCTTCCTTGAATACGGTGTCCATATGGGCCATCAGCAGGATCTTGGCCTTGCCAGTGCCTTTGAGGGTGGCGACCACATGGCTGTTGTTGGCGGCTTTATCCGGCACCAGTTCGATGGTGAAACCCAACTGTTTCAACTCATCCACGGCGATATCGCGCACTTGAGTCAAGCCGGGCTCGTAGCCTGAGCCCGAGTCGATATTCACCAGGCGCTCCAGCAGCTTCAAGGCTTCGGCCTTGTATTGTTCGGCCTGTTGCTGGATCTGTTTATGAGGCTCGGCGCTGTAGGCCGGCAGGCTGAAAGACAAGGCCAGGGTAGCGGCCAACAGGGTACGCGGGAAGGTGAAGAGCATGGACCGATCCTTGTTTTTTGTTGGAGGGTGCCCCGCCACCCTACCCCACTAAACTGACCGCAACCAACTGCCCTGTACCGAGCTGACCCGGTTGCGCCCGCTGCTCTTGGCTTCATACAGCGCCTGGTCGGCATCGTTGAGCCAACTGATGGAGTCGGCGTGGCTCGGCTGGTACGGCGCCAGGCCGATGCTCAGGCTCACCCGCAGTGTCGGGTCCTGGGCGTAGGCCAAGGCGTTGAAGCGACCGCGCAGGGCCTCCATCACCTCGGTGGCACGGTTGAGGGGCATGCCTGGCAGGATCACGCAGAACTCATCGCCGCCATAACGCCCGGCCAGGTCGGTGGTGCGCAGGTTCTGGCGCAGCACCTTGCTCAGTTGGCGCAGGACGATATCGCCGGTCACATGGCCGTAGGTGTCGTTGATGGTCTTGAAGTGGTCGATGTCGATCAACGCGATGGCGGCACCGGCCGGGCCTTGGCGGCAACGTTGAAACTCGAGGTCCAGGTGGTCCTTCCAGGCGCCGTGGTTGAGCAGGCCCGACAGGCTGTCGGTGCGGCTCAAGGCCAGCAGTTCGCGCTTGTGGCGGGCCAAGGTGACGGCCTGGCGGTAGCAGATCCAGCCCAGGGCCAGGGGATACAGCATCAGGATCGGCAGGCAGGCATACAACTGGGCCTGGGTAGTCACGGCGATAAACCCAGGCGTGAACAGCAGCAGCGCGGTGCCCAGCCCCAATGCCTGCGCCGCCCAACCCGCAAACAGGAAGCGCGGCCCGCCGATGGCGACGTTGTTCATGCTCATCATCGACAGGGTGGTGACGCTGGGCAGCGGGTTGAAGTGCATCGCGCCAACCCAGAACCCACCGCAAAAGGAATCGAACAGCAGGCTGCGGCGTTCGCTGCGCAAGGTATTGGCCGAGCGCAACGAGCATTGAAAAGCCAGGTGCGGCCACGCAAAGGCGTTGATCAGCATCCAGGCCCACACCCACAGGGGCGGGCTCAACGGATACATGCCGAACGCCACGCACACAAAGCCGAGCGTCAGCCCCAACAGGCGGGATTTGTACAAGCGCAAAGCGAGCGGAAGTCCTTTTCCTCCGACGGCTGGCATGGTGGGGGCGATCCTGGGTGATTGCCTGGAGTCTAACAGGGCAACGTCAAATCGCCACTACCGCTTATTGGCTAATACTTCAGTGCGAAAACCCACGCGCCAGCATCAAGGCCACGCCCAGCAGCAACACGGCTGTGATCCGCTGCAACAGCACGCGCCGCTTGGGGTTTTCCAGCACGTGCTTGATGCGCTGGCCGAAATAGCAATACAGGCAGCCGCTGGCAAATTGCAGCAACAGAAAGGTTGCGCCGAGAATGGCGATGTCCGCCGCCGAGCTGTGTTCACCAGCACCGGCAAACTGCGGGAACACGGCGCTGAACATGATGATGGTCTTGGGGTTGGAAAACCCGGTCAACAGCCCTTTGCCGAACAGGCTTCGCGCGCCCTCAACCGTGCCGGCGTTGTTGATCGATACGCCACTGCTGGTCCACTGCTTGTAGGCCAGGTAAAGAATGTAGGCCACCCCGACAAACTGGATGGTCTGGGTAACGGCGAGGTTGCCCTTGATCAACTCCGAAAAGCCCACGGCAAAGATCAGGATCGAAATCAGGTACGACACACTGGCGCCGACCTGCGCCGGGATCGAACTGCGCAGGCCGTCCTTCAAGCCCAGGCTGAGCAACAGCAGGGTCATGGGGCCCGGGCTGAAGGTCATGGTGGCGCAAAACAACAGGAAGTAGAGAAATGAAGACAGGGTTAACGCACTTGTCATGGCCAGCACCTTGAATAAAGAGAAACAGTAGCAACGGGGCGAACGCAGCCAGCGCCCGCCCCAGGCCGATCAGGCGACGGCGATTTCGGTGGTCAGGGAGTCGCGGTACATCACCGCCAGGTCAGCCAGGGCGGCCTTGGCGGTCTGGTTGCGGGTTTCAAACGCGACCAGGCCCTTCCAGTTAGTCTCGACAATAGCCTGCAGCACATCGGCGTAATCGCAGTTGCCGTCATGGATGCCGAAGTGCTGGTCTTGCACGCCGTTGTTGTTGCTGAAGGAAATGCCCTTGATCAGGTGGTGGTACTTGCGCACCACTTCTGCCGGCAGGCCGTTCTCGATGTTGGCGTGGCCGGCATCGAGGAAGAAGTACACATTGCTGTGGGCTTGCAGGCGCTCGAACACAAAGGCGTATTCCGCTTCATGGGTGAAGATGTAGTGGAATGGCCGATAGTTGACGTAGTTGGACAGGTTTTCCAGGTAGATATCCGTGCCCTTGGCCTCGGCGTACAACGCCAGTTCCTGCACCGACTTGAGGTAATGCTCCAGGGCAACCTTCTTGGCCATCAACACCATTTTCGGCTCGACGATGCAACCACCGTGAATGATCAACGGCGCGCCCAGGCGGCTGGCGATGTCGATTTCCTTCTTCACGTACTCCACGGCCGCGCTACGGAAGGCTTCGACATCACTGCCCAACGGCGCCTTGAAGTTGCCGTGGAAAACCGGCTTGACCCCCGTGGCCGCGATTTGCGCTTGCAGGCTTTCGATACGCGCCTCGGTCCAGTCATCGACCATTTCGCCGAACAGGCTGCCGTCGATGTACCAGTGGGTGCAGTCACCTTCGATGGCGGTTTGCAGGCCCTTTTCGGCGCCCAGGTATTTCTGGTGGGCCACACCGGTGCAGAACGGGACGGTGGCGTTGATCAGTTTGCTGTCCATGGGACGATTCCTTTCGTTGATGGCGGGTCAGGCTTCTTGAGGTTCGGGTAGGTTGATGGCCATGAAATCGGCCTTGGTCACGCCGCAATCCGGGCATGCCCAGTCTTCAGGCACCTCTTCCCAAGGGGTGCCTTCTGGAATTCCGTTCCCCGGAATACCCAGTTCTTCTTCGTACATAAAACCTCTCGGTTCGCCCATATAAGGTTTCATTGAAATTCAAAATCCATTTCTTAGGGTTCAGGAATTT
>NZ_WKCD01000365.1:0-4552 GCF_021606625.1 Pseudomonas sp. PA-4-8C | reverse complement strand
CGTAGTCATCCTCTACCAGGCAGACTTTCAGCCCGGTGAGCAGCCCGGCCTGGCGTGCGTCGTCGCGCAGCGCCGGTTGGTGCGGCGCGTTAGCCAGGGCCAAGCCATGCAAGCTGACAGAAGTGCCATGGCCAACGCGCGAGCGCAGGCTCACCTGCAACCCCATCAATTGCCCCAGGCGCTTGACGATGGACAGCCCCAGGCCCACGCCTTCAACGTCCTTGTCACGCAGTTGACGCACGCGATAAAACTCTTCGAAGACTTT
Source organism: Pseudomonas sp. PA-4-8C (assembly GCF_021606625.1). NCBI lineage: Bacteria > Pseudomonadati > Pseudomonadota > Gammaproteobacteria > Pseudomonadales > Pseudomonadaceae > Pseudomonas > Pseudomonas sp. PA-4-8C. The sequence continues at coordinate 4,287 of NZ_WKCD01000365.1, read as the reverse complement.
TGAAAGATGCTCCCTGGCAATCCCCCTCCCCTGGTCGTGTACCTCTACTACCAAGCCGTTATCGCGCACACGCACGCCGATCAGCACCGGTCGCAGCGCGCCGTATTTGAAGCAATTGGAGAGCAGGTTCTGCACCATGGTCGCCAGCATGCCCGGATCGACCAACACCCAATGAGCGCAGGGGCGCAAGCGCAACTCCACCCCCGCCCAGCGTGCGGCCTCGGCGTTCTGGCGCACCAGGTCGGCGAGAAATTCGCCCAGGTGGATCACTTGGTACTTGGGCAACAGGCGACCGTTGTCGAGGGTGTAGAGGTCGAGAATCGAACGGAACAATTGCGACACGTTAAGCAGCGAACGGTCGATATTGTCCACCAAGCGCTGTTCGTCATCTCCCAAGCGGGCTTCGCGCAGGCAGGCGGTGAACAGGCCAATGGAGTGGATCGGCTGGCGCAGGTCATGACTGGCCTGGGCGAGAAAGCGGGATTTTTCCAGGTTGGCAGCGATGGCTTGCTCGGAGGCCTTGCGCGTGCGCTCCAGCAGAATATGCGCATACACCGGGATCACCGTGCTGGTGATCATCAGCATCAGCACCATGAACGGCTGCGCCTGCCACAGCGGCGTAAGCTGGTACACGATCAACAGCGCCAGCAACGCCAGCGCCGTGGCAATCGCCAGATAGCGCGAACCGTAGCGCATGCCATTGCCCAAGTTCACCCAGACCATCACCGCATACAGCGGCAACGCCGCTTCACCACCCACCACCAGGCCGAACGAAGTACCGGTGTAATCGTGGATCATGCCGAAGATCCGCCGCGCCGGGTAATGCCCGGGCCAGCGTGCGATCACCTGGCGAAGCACGATGGACGCCAGCAGGAACACGAAGATATAGAGGATCACCGGCAGGTAGGTGTCCAGCGATTGCCCAGGTAGGAAACCCAGTAAGCTTATATACACAATGGCGATGGTGGCCACCACAATGCGCAGGTTAGCCTGATCGAGTTCAGAGTTGGTCTCAAGACTCATCGTCATATCCCTGACCTATCATCTGTAGGAGCGAGCTTGCTCGCGAAAAACGTTAACGATAACGCGTGTTGCCTGAATGAACGCAGCGCCTGTGAGTTCTTCGCGAGCAAGCTCGCTCCTACAGGCCCGGTGGTAAATTAGCATGCCTGGATACAACCTTGCCCCAGGAAGGAGCACACAATGACTGGCCGAATCATCATCGCCGACGACCACCCCATGTTTCGCGAAGGCATGACGCGCACCGTGCAGCGCCTGCTACCGGGCGCGGTGGTGCAGGAGGCCGGCGACCTGGCCACGGTGAATGCGTTGCTGTGCGAAGCGGGCGAGGTCGATACCTTGATTCTCGATTTGCGCTTTCCCGGCCTGACCTGCATCAGCCAACTGGCCGAACTGCGCCAGCAACTCAAACGCACCACCTTGGTCCTGGTGTCGATGGTCGACGACCCCGCGCTGATCGAACAGGTCATGGCCCTGGGCGCCGACGGTTTTATCGGCAAGAACATCGCCCCGGACGAGATCGGCCAGGCCCTGCTGGCGATCCGCGAGGGCGAAGTGCTGGTCAAGTTCGCCCCTTCAGGCCTGCTGCCCCTCGACACCCACACCCTCACCCCACGTCAGCAGGAAGTGCTGCGCCTGATTGCCCAGGGCAAGACCAACAAGGAAATTGCCAAGGTCCTGAATATCTCGCCGTTTACCGTGCGTATCCATGTGTCGTCATTGTTGCGCAGCCTGAATGTCCCCTCACGCGCGGCAGCTGCGGTGAAGTATTCCGGCGAGTTCTAGGCGCCTGCGCGGCTCAGCGCTGCGTGGGAATACGAATATCGCCTCCACGGCATTGGCTTTTCACACTGCGCGGGCAACCTGCAAACGCCAGATCCTTGGTCAGGCACACCCGCACTTCCGACAGCACCTGGCCCTTGCAGATCACCGCCATCCCGTGGTTGCCCATGCGTGGGTTGCTCTCGCGAAACAGCGCCTCGATCTCTTTGGCCTGCAAAGACGGCGGCGTGTTGAACGGCTGCAGTTGCTGCGGGATCACCACCGCACCAAGCGCCACATCGGTCTTCGCCAGATACTCCAACGGCGGCAGCCCACTGCAGGTGCCATGCTTGGCCCACTCATGCTTGAGCAGTGCACGGGTGGGAAACAGCACCGCGCCCTTGTCCATTTCTGCCTCGCTCAAGTGCGTCTGCGGCGTACAGGACGCCGGCCACCCTCCCCGCGCGTATTGCGGCCACAAACCGTGCAGCACAAAGCCGTAGCCCTTGCCCGAGCATTGCTCATTGCCTGGGTGCGTCAGGCAAAACGTGGGTGACCACGATAGCGACAGCACATAGAAATCAAACTCGCCCGACTGCCCTTGGCTGCGTGGCGCCGCCGTTGTCACGGTGGCGATCAGCAGCCACAACACCATCCAGTATTTCATCCCGGTATTCCTTTAAAAGAGTGAAGCCTTACGCTATCGCCACGACTAGGGATGCAGGGAGTAACGGTGTAGCACCTTATCCAGGATGATATCGGTCTTCAGCGCTTCGATGGCCAGCGACGGATGCTCGGCCTCGCCACGAATATGCGCATTCATGTTCAAGACATGGTGCCATTGAATATGGGTGTGACACGGCACTTCCAACACTTCGGTGGTCTCGCCTTCAAGACGTAACGGCTGGTCCTCGAACACCGAAAACTGAATACGGCCGCGACTGCCGATCAGTTCGACACGGTCTTCGCGACGGTCCGCCACAAAGTTCCAGCAGCCCATGCCCAACGCACCGCTGGCGAATGTCCAACAGGCCGTCACTGCATCTTCTGCCGCATAGCGTCCGGCCTGTCGCGCCGAAAAGCCTGAGACCTCAACGATATCGCCAGCCAGGTACTGGAACAGGTCAAACCCATGGCTGGCCAGGTCGGCAAAGTAGCCGCCACCGGCAATGGCCGGGTCGGTGCGCCAATTGGTGGCGTCGGTGTCTGTTACGGCAGCGGGTTTGCACAAAGTCCAGCTCAGATGGCGCAGCTCACCGATACGGCCTTCCTGCAGCCAGGTGCGCACTTGCTGGAAGCGTGGCAATGAACGCCGGTAATAAGAAACAAACAGGTGCAGCCCGGCGCGCTCAAATGTGCGCTGCATCAACGCGCTCTGTTCAGCATTCAGCGACATCGGCTTTTCGACGCAGCAATGCTTGCCCGCCGCCGCCACCCTCAAGGCGTATTCAAGATGGCTGTCGGGTGGAGTGGCGATGTAGACCGCATCCACCTCGGGGTCATCGATCAAAGCCTGGGCGTCGGTATAGCAACGGGCAATGCCATGGCGCGCCGCATAATCGCGCACCGCCTCGGCACGCCGCCCCATCACGGCGACCAATTCCGAACCTGGCGCTTTATAGAAAGCCGGTCCACTCTTTAACTCAGTGACACTGCCACAGCCGATCATGCCCCAGCGTATGGTCTTCATCTAATGTCCTCGGTCGTATTCGTCAATCGGGCAGTATCCACATACCGGCCCTGGCGCGCCATAACCACTTAGCATGACAATTGCATTACACTTTTATGACATTCGTTCGGCGCGGGGGCACATTCGATGAAAATTAGGGCAACCGTCATTTGCGAACATGAGGGGCATATTCTCTTCGTGCGCAAGGCCAGATCAAAATGGGCATTGCCCGGCGGGAAAGTGGAAGCAGACGAGCGCCCGGTAGGCGCGGCGGAACGCGAGCTGGAAGAAGAAACCGGGTTAAACGTGGACGGCTTGCTGTACCTGCAGGAGCTCAAGGCCCGAGACACCGTCCACCACGTGTTTGAGGCATCGGTAGTCAATATCGACGAGGCACGGCCGTGCAACGAGATTGTCGATTGCCAGTGGTATGCCTACAACGCCCTGGATGAGCTGGACACCACAGACGCCACGCGCCACATCGTCAAATCCTTCCTGCGGCGCCTCTGACGCGCTGGACGGCCCTTAACCTACCGCAGCAAACCCACGGCGCCCGGCCTTTATCTCGGTACGCAACTCACCAATCAGGTTGGAGATGGCACGGATGCTGTCCAGGCCCTCGGGCGATACACGGGTCAACAGCAAGTCGACACGACCGGACGCAGGCTCGAACACGCTGATGCGCAGCGAGCCGTCGCTGTTAAGGCAGCACTCACACGCCAGCGGCAGGAAGCCTGAGGCCATGATGCGGTTGAATTCGGTGATGGAAATCATGATCAGCCCCCCCGTCCCTGGGTTCTACCCGATTGAGGTGATGCAAGCAGCATAGATAAGGT
>NZ_WKCD01000364.1:0-4553 GCF_021606625.1 Pseudomonas sp. PA-4-8C | reverse complement strand
ATATGTATACCACTACGGTATTTGCAGTAATTGAGTCGAGCTTGGTTGCCGCATTTTTCCTGTGGAGGGCATGGGCGATGTTCAACGCTACATCTGATCCTGAAGCTTGGGAAACTACCGAAGCCGCAGCGCTATCGAGTCGCTTTAGTAAGCTCCACAAGTAATTGTCCTGTGCGTAGGGCACGCTAACACCCGCCCCGGCTTCAGGATCGCTGCGCCAGACTTTCCTTTGGCTGCGAGTATCGGGCAAGCGGAGCGCGCAGGCGTGTGGGATGGACGCCCGTAGGGACGAGACGTGGCTTGCCACGGCTCGGTTCACGCCAGCCATCCGCCGAAGGCGGCACGCCATAACCACCGCCCTGCTTTGTGAAAAGGAGGCTTAAATGACCTGCGATTTACTCCGCGAGCGTGAGAGGACTAGGCGAAGGGTTCTGTGGGCCCTTGCATGCCTCCGTCCTGGTGATCCCAACGCATCCGACCTCCTTGTCATCCTCGATGATCTCGACGACCAAGAGCGAAACGACACCCCCTGTAGCGATAAGCTACTCGACCTCATTGAGGTTCGTAACTCTGTCTCGGTGATGCGTCATAACTCCGGAATCGACATCATTTTGGAGAAGACTATTCCGCAACCCTGGAGAGAGCGTTTCCACCAAGCAAGCATCGGGTCGACCAGAGTTCCTGATGGGCCCTACGCCACAGACTGGGACAAGTTTGTGAATGAATGGGAGCGTGAGATGCAGCATGTGCAAAACCATCGACTTGCAAAGGCTGCTAACAGTTAGAACGGCTGGTTCGAGCGATGGCGGCGCAAACACACGAGCAGTCGGTGTAGCCGCTGAAAGTCGCAACCTTCAAACCGGAGCAGCAAGGTGGAACGGCCTTCTTTTTTTATCGATTTCGAGGCATCAGGGATAGCCCCAGATAGCTATCCCATTGAGGTGGCTGTCGTGTCGAATGAAACCTGGTTCAGTTCGTTGATAAAGCCAGCCCGCTATTGGACGCATTGGTCGTTCGATGCGCAAGACATGCATGGTCTTACTCAGGATCATTTACTTCAGGAAGGTGATGCCCCACCAACTGTGGCGGAACGAATGAATCAGCTGTTTTCAGGGCAGGTGCTTTGCAGCGACTCACCTCAAGATGTTTTTTGGCTCGATGTCCTCTACGAAGCAGCAGACCTGATGCCGACCTTCGAGTTGAAGCCTTTGGAAGTGTTTGTGGGTCGGGAGGCTGCCAGTGACATTTATCGCCTACTGCCCACGACTAGGCACCACCGAGCTCTCCATGACGCAACCGCTTTGATGAACGCATGCCGTGCTTTGTTCGAAGCTTGAACTACCAGAGGGGTGTATACCTACCCTCACCTATGCGAAAGCGATGAGTCCATTGAAGTATGGATGTAGCACAGCGTGTGCGACCGCTCGAACCGAAGACAGGTGATCACGTGCCTGGTAGGCATGGCAAGCGGAGCGCGCAGGCGTGTGGGATGGAAGCCCGGAGGGCCGAGACCTTGGCATCGCAAGGGCTCGGTACACGACAGCCGCTCCCCGCAGGGGCGCGCCCCAACTGAAAGCTCAGGGTCATCAAAGCTCCGCATCCCAAGCATCCATAGCCTCGCTCACAGCCGCGTACCACTGGAGATCACCAAGTTGTAGAGCGTTCGCGATTTGCCTATTGGTATTGCCATCGACCCAAGTGGGGAGACTCTCTATGGCTCCTGTGAACATGCTTGCTGAAGCGACAGCGAATTGTCCCTTACTCATAGACTGGAGGCACACGTAGCGAACTGCAGCGCCAGTCTGCATCCGACGCCAAGCCACCACCTCAATACAGTCCATGGTGCTCATAGAAGCCTCTATGGTGGCACTCGCTCCCTGTTCCACCCGAATGTCTGCCGCAACTTCGAATGAGCCGCTAGCCGCTCCTGGTTTGTGGACGAGATGCTTCAACTGCTCACGTGAAGCGACGATCTGTTCGCGAAGCTCTTCAGGATCGATGGACATCCCGCCCTCCGGTGTCACCTTGAGGGTCTTCAAGGAGTTCGCCGCCAGGATGAACTCGCGTTCACGCGCTTTCTCCCACTCGGAGCGACGGTCGGGGCTGATAAGGTTCCAGAGGCGTGAAAGCAGCAACAAAACCTTCTCCTAACCTTAAGCCCAAGACTTGAATCCATTGCTAATGAACCATGGTATCTCAACACTACCGTGTGAATGATAGACCCGTGCCAGAATTCACCGAATCATTCGCGGCCAGGCAGAATCGGAGCGATTCCTTTGACCGTTTTCTCTCTTGCAAGCTCACGAGCAAAGTCATCATCTCTTAAAGCCTCAAGCTTCTCCATCTCTACGTTATATTCTTGAATTGTAAGGGTAGAGCCGAGATGGGCTCTGAGTTTACGAGAGTATTTATCGAACTGCTCCATGGCTCGAATTAGGAAAACATTGCTAACTGTAGTGCTATACCCCTCAATCTCCTTGAATGCTGCATGTACATAGCCCATGATAGTCGCAATTGATTTCTGGCCGGTATACATCTTAACCTCCTCAAGATAGCTTTCATCAGAAAGCAACCTGACTTCAAAGTCTCCTGCACGCCTATATCTATCCCGCTGTACAAACTCCATTACCAAGTTCGTTATAAACGAGTGGCGAAACATGTGCGCGCATGCTTGTTCCTCGATGCCAGCAAACCTGCGCACTGAACCGATCTCATTACCAAGGGATGTTTCTGAAAGCGGAGTTCCGGTTGCTGATGATACAAATACGAAGCCATGATCTTTAATACTCGAAAATTTATTTCTTACAACTTTACCCCTGTGAAACTCAATGTATGAGATCAGTTCATTGAGAAACATCTTATTTACGGGTATTTCCCTTTCCTCGCTGTCGTCGCCCTTCAGCGTGATAAACCTAAGCATAGGATGCTTCATCTCATACGCGGTCAGGACATCTACGACCTTAAGACTCGCAACCTCTGAAAGCCTAGCCCCAGAGTTTTCCAATGTTGAGATAAATGCATGCCGCCGAATCTTGATGAACCGTGAGCCCCCCATTTCATCGACAGCGCTCCTGAGCTGGTCGACATGAACAGCAGGAATCGCATTCCGCTCGTGCCTCCTACCACCAGGTGGAAATGCATGATGCCACACACTGTGCACAGCATAATCACGACCACGCTTATCTTTTTTCACTGTAACGTTTTCAGTAATCTTTATTCGCCCTCCAATCGCGACGAAACTGGGTTGCTCATAAAGCCCTCCAATATACTTTAGGAAGTCTATACATACAGTCCCAACGTCTACAACGGTGAGTGTGGCTTTCTTCTTCTCACGAAGATTTTTGGGATCTACTTCCGTACTTAGATGATGAATAAAACGCGTAAAGTCGTTATCTGATAGATCTATAAAATCAATGTTTGAAGCATAACAGAATCTAACCAACTGACTGATTTTTTGAGCATACTCACCAATCGTCCCACCTTTTCTACCTGTACGCGCTAACCCTTTACGCTTCATCCTATTGGGGCGAACCGTAAGGGAAAGCATGTAGAGATTCGCGGCAAAACAGGGTGCCCCGTTTGGCCAATTGATGAATGTCAGATTGCTGGCATCCCTAGTCACGAGCTTCCCCAGTGCGTTGTGGTCAAACAACTCAAGCTCAGGAACCACTGAATAAAGCTTACGCTCATGGAAATTACTCACTCCTTACTACCTTTAAAGACTGGATATTCTCGTGAGATGGAATCACATCAAAAGGAGACTCATTAAGCGAGACTATTGCCAACAGTGCATTTACGGCTTCGCTAGCGCTTTTATTTCTAACAGCCTCACTAGAACCATCCCTGGTTTCTTTGATTCCCGATATAGCAGTGGAAAGCCCTTGAAGTAACCTGAAATTAGCGCGGCGCAGTGCGACCACCGTGCATTCTAACTCGCTATTAATTTGCTCTAGCCCATTTTTGGTCTTCTTGGTAGGCTTGTTGCCCCTTTCGGCATACGCAGCAATTGCATCCTTAGCCACGCTCCTAAGACGCTCTAGCCCTGCGAAACCGTGATAACCAAGTAATTCATCGGATTTTTTTTTGAGGGTGTTCAGACTCGTGGGGGCGATAGCGTATTGCTGGCCAGCCAAATCGAACTTGTAAGAAAGGGAAGCCAAAGCTCCCTGATTTTTTAGAGCGGAAGTAACAACCTCATTTGAAACGTATTTTTCAACATCGGCAAGTACGTCCTCTAGCAAAATCTGTCGCGCCTTGATTGACTGATTGTGAACTTGAATTTCCGACCTAGGCTTACCCATGATTACGCCCCCTTTACGTGAACAAGAACCTGCATTTCCTTGCCATAAGCACCAAGAACAAATACAGGCTCAAATTTGACAATGCCTTTACTCATCAAATGCTCTAGATGCTCCGAAAAGGATTCTTGATCTACAAGACGCACATCATCCGTTCCGAACTGGGCGGTCTCAAGGAGCAAGTGCAACACCTGAGGTAAGGTGTTGCGATGAAAAAGACCTACAGCCACTTGAATACCGAAGAGCGAGTGACAC
>NZ_WKCD01000363.1:0-4630 GCF_021606625.1 Pseudomonas sp. PA-4-8C | reverse complement strand
TTTGTTGATGAAGTCCTTGCGCGACTCGCGGGTAAACGTCACCACCGTCATGGAACTTAGCTCAAAGCCCAGGTAATGGCTGAGCAGCAGGATGCGCAGCACCAAGGACGTCGACTTGCCGGCGCCTGCGCCCGCAATCACTGAGGTCGAGGGCGTGTCGCTGAAGATCATCTTCCATTGCGCCGCACTTGGCTGCGCGTGGGCTGGCAGCAGGCGTGCGACATCGGCCTTCATGCGTTTCTTCAGCTCTGCGGTGAGCGGCAACCGCCAATCGTCGAACAGGCTGTCATCTATGCCTGGCGCCCGGTGCTCATCGGGGCGAAAGTCACGAATCAACAGGACCTGGCGGCCCTCTTCAATGCCATCGGCCTTGCCCTCGCGGTAACCGTATTCAACGCCCGCCTCATGCCCACTGCGAAAGCCGTCGGCCTGGCCATGCAACCAGGAAAACCGATGTTGCGCACGCAAACGGGTGAGGCCATGGCCGAACAGGCGAGCGGCAAGCCGCTTCAACAGTGGCATCTCAGCCAAGGGGCGCAATTCGGGGGGCAGATCAGGCTGTTGTTGCGACACGCGGACTCCTGCGGTGAGCTTGTTTTGACCAAGCCGTCATGGTCGCCGGAAACGCCGCTCAGTTCCAGCCAAATGCTTTGCTGTCATGCAGTTAGGCGATGAAGTGAAAGTGAACACCGGGGTTAACCATCGAATAAATGAATCATAAACAGGCGTTTTTTACGCTTTTTCTCGATCATGCGCTGCTGGATGATAGGCCCATCAACAGGAGACGATCATGCTTGAACTTCGACCTTTCAACACCCTGGGCGGCGCCCACCATGGCTGGCTTGACGCTCATCACCACTTTTCCTTTGCCGAATACCACGACCCCCAGCGCATGCACTGGGGCAACCTGCGGGTGTGGAACGACGACATCATCGCCCCCGGCAGCGGCTTTCCCCAGCACCCGCACCGCGACATGGAAATCATCACCTATGTGCGCGAAGGGGCCATCAGCCATGCCGACAACCTGGGTAACAAAGGCCGCACCGAAGCCGGCGACGTGCAAGTAATGAGCGCGGGCACCGGCATTGCCCACAGCGAGTACAACCTGGAGGCTACGCCCACCAAGATCTTTCAGATCTGGATCATTCCCAATGAGGCTGGCTTGCCGCCGTCCTGGGGCGCCAAACCGTTTCCACAAGGCCACCGCGAGGGATTTGTAACGCTGGCCAGTGGTAAGGCTGGCGACATTGAAAGCTTGCGGATTCGTGCGGATGCACGCTTGGTGGCGGCGAACCTGAAGGCCGGGGAAAGCGCGGAGTACCGGTTGGACAGCGGTCGCCGTGCCTACCTGGTGCCCGCCACGGGCGTGATTGAAGTCAATGGTGTGCAGGCAAAGGCGCGAGACGGTGTGGCGGTGGAGGATGAAGAGGTATTGCGGGTGACGGCGATTGAAGACAGCGAAATTGTGCTGGTGGACCTCGCCTGATCATGTAGGAGCGAGCTTGCTCGCGAAGAACTCACCGACGCCGCGTTCATTCAGAAGCACGCGTTATCGTTGACGTTTTTTGCGAGCAAGCTCGCTCCTACATACAGTGTCAGTTATTGGCTGATTGCACCATCGACCAACACCTGCGCCTCTTCCACCAGTTGCTTGAGGTGTTCTTCGCCAATGAAGCTCTCGGCGTAGATCTTGTAGATGTCCTCAGTGCCCGAAGGCCGTGCGGCAAACCAGCCGTTTTCGGTCATGACTTTCAAACCGCCAATCGCTTGGTTGTTGCCCGGCGCATGGCTGAGGATCTGCTGGATGCTCTCCCCGGCCAATTGCGTGGACGTGACCTGCTCCGGCGACAGTTTACCCAGCAGGGCTTTTTGCGCTGGAGTGGCCTTGGCATCCACGCGAATGGCGAACGGCTCACCCAGGGCATCGGTCAAGCCACGGTAGATCTGGCTCGGGTCCTGGCCTTTGCGCGAGGTCATTTCTGCGGCCAGCAAGGCCGGGATCAGGCCGTCCTTGTCGGTGCTCCACACGCTGCCGTCTTTGCGCAGGAACGAGGCGCCGGCGCTTTCTTCGCCGCCAAACCCCAACGAACCTTCGAACAAGCCATCGGCAAACCACTTGAAGCCCACCGGTACTTCGTACAGGCGACGGCCGATGCGCGCTGCGACGCGGTCGATCAGGCCGCTGCTGACCACGGTCTTGCCTACGGCCGCGTCGGCACGCCAGTCCGGACGGTTCTGGAACAGGTAGTCGATGGACACCGCCAGGTAGTTGTTGGGCGCCAGCAAGCCACCAGAGGGCGTGACGATGCCGTGGCGGTCGTGGTCCGGGTCACACGCAAACGCAACGTCGAAGCGTTCCTTGAGCCCGATCAGGCTTTGCATGGCGTAGCTGGAAGACGGGTCCATGCGAATCTGGCCATCCCAGTCGACGCTCATGAAGCGGAAGGTTGCGTCGACCTCGGTATTCACCACCTCCAGGTTCAAGCGGTAGTGCTCGGCAATCGCCGACCAATAGCGCACCCCTGCTCCGCCCAATGGATCCACGCCCAAGCGCAGGTCGGCGCTACGGATCGCGTCCATGTCGATCACGTTGATCAGGTCGGCCACGTAGCTGTTGAGGTAGTCATGGCGATGGGTGGTGTCTGCCTTGAGCGCCTGGGCGTGAGTGATGCGCTTGACCCCGGCCAGCTTGTTGGCGAGCAGTTCGTTGGCCTTGGCTTCGATCCACTTGGTGACGTGAGTATCGGCTGGGCCACCGTTAGGCGGGTTGTACTTGTAGCCGCCACTTTGCGGCGGGTTGTGGGACGGTGTAATCACAATGCCGTCCGCCAGGCCGCTGGTACGGCCACGGTTGTAGCAAATGATGGCGTGGGAAATCGCCGGCGTCGGCGTGTACTCGTCGCCCTCGGCCAGCATCACGTGCACGCCGTTGGCCGCCAGGACTTCCAAGGCACTGGCACCGGCTGGCGTCGACAATGCATGGGTATCCAGGCCGACAAACAATGGGCCCGTGATGCCCTGGGCTTCGCGGTACAGGCAGATGGCCTGGCTGATAGCCAGCACATGCCACTCGTTGAAACTCAGTTCGAACGAACTGCCACGGTGCCCGGAGGTACCAAAAGCCACGCGCTGAGTGGAGATCGCTGCATCAGGCTGGCCGGTGTAGTAGGCCGTGACCAGTCGCGGGATATCCACCAGCAACTGGGCTGGCGCCGGTTTGCCCGCAAAAGGACTGATAGTCATGCATAAACCTCGAAAAGAAGGATTCGGAAAAAATGACAGTTTACTGAGAGTTGGACTACTGCGCGACGGTATCGATCCGACAGCCTGAAGAGAAATTTCGCATAATTGAGGTGAGGATATGCACTCGGCCTGACCGGCTGTCAGGCCAGCTCCCACATTGGATAGTTGTAGGAGCGAGCTTGCTCGCGAAAAACTCACAAGCGCCGCGTTTATTCAGGCAGCGCGCGTTATCGTTGACGTTTTTCGCGAGCAAGCTCGCTCCTACTCAGTCTGCGCCTGCCGTAGTGACTGCGCCAGCGTATCCAGGGCGATGTCAAGGTTGGGATGGCCACTAAAGGTATGGCTCAAGCGCATATGCTGGTGATGCAAACCACTGAGGCTGAACAGCTCGCCCGGGGCAATCACCACCTGCTGGGCGAGCATGCGCTGAAACACCAGGCGCATGTCCACCGGCGCCGTCGACTGCAACCAAAAACTCGCCCCGGCCACGGGCATGCGGTAATGCACACGTCCTTGCAGACGCACATCCAAGCGGTGACTCATGGCATGGGCCTGCTCGTGAAGGCGCTGACGCAGCGTCTGCAGGTGCTGGTCAAACCGCCCACTCTCATAAAGCCGGGCAATGGCGCGTTGTCGGATAGCAGACAGTCGAAATGAACGCAGCAAGAATTGGCGCTGCAATTCACTGCTCATCTGCCGCGCCAGCAGGTAACCAAAGGGGGCTTCCGGGCCCAACACCTTTTCGAACGAAGAAAACACGATCAGCCGCTCTGGGTTGACCCGGCTGCGCAAGGCCGGCCCGGGCGGCGCAAAGCTCAGGTCACCGAAGGTATCGTTCTCCAGCAACCAGCAGCCATGCTGGTCGAGCAGTCGCGCTACGTGCAGCCGCTCGGGTTCGGTCATGGTGTTACCCGAGGGCATGCTGACCACGGATGAGAGCAGCACAAGGTGCACCGGTTCATGGCGCAGCAGGTGCTCCAATGTGGCCAGGTCCGGACGGCCGTCGGCACGCCAGGGCCATTCAATAACCCGTACGCCAGCGGCCTGTAGCAGGCGCAACACCAGGTAATCGCAGGGCGATTCAACCACCACCACGGTGCCTTTGAGGCCCAGGGCATCAATGAGGATGCCCAGTACGCCTTGAAGGTCCGCCCCCACATACACCTCATCCGCTTGCCAGCAGCGGGTGGGCGACGAGGTATAGCGGGCGGCCAAGGCAGCGCGCAACTCCCACACACCGCAGGGTTGCGAAGGTTGCAGGTGATGGGGATACCGGCGTACCAGTTGGCGTTCCAGCGCCAGCAAGGCGCCATCCAGCGACCCCAACAGCGCCGGTTCATCACCACTGAGTACCACCATCGCCGGGCGCCGTGCAGCCGTGTACAAG
>NZ_WKCD01000362.1:0-4677 GCF_021606625.1 Pseudomonas sp. PA-4-8C | reverse complement strand
GTGTACAAGCGCTCGAGCAAATCAGTACCGGCCATAAGGGGCGCGTTTGCAGCCACGGGCCAAGCGAAGTAGCCGGATTTGGCCACCGAGTACACTCGGCCTTCCTTTTCCAGCAACGAATAGGCGTACTGAATCGTCGAGATCGACACATTCATGCGCGTCGATAACTGCCGCAGGGACGGCAGTTTCACCGGCGTTTCCCGGCTGACTTCGTTGATCAGGTTGATCATGTAGCGGTATACCGCCTGATAGGCAAAGTCTACTTGCCGCTCCCCCCGAAGGTTCATCGTTGCTCACCGGCGTTCATTGGCGGACACACGTTGCTAACGCCCCGACACTTGGGCGACGCGCGCCTCGGGCCGCGCGAAAGCTCGTTTGCGCGCCCGCGTGCCGCGTCCTTCCAACAGCGGGCGCTTACGATACAGGTGCTGCAACAGCGGCAGCGGCAACCCACTGGTATCTACCAGCCACTGATGCAGGATGTCCGCTGCGGGTTTGCCCTGTAGTGCCTTGTGGAGTTCGGGGAGCGCTACCAGCATGCCGGGATGGCATTGACGCAAGAAACTCTCCAACCGCTCGCCATGCTGAACAAAGGGTGCAAATAACAGGCAGGTCAGCTGGCTGTCGTCCAGACCCGAGAACTCCTGGATGTAGGCGGTGGACAGCAACTGCCCTTCTCGCCCGGACGCTTCTTTGATCAGCGCGACCGGCACGTGCCTGCGATGCAGGAAGTCTGCCGCACGCCGAACAAACCCCGCGACACCATGTTCGTAGGAAAGCTCACGCAGGCACTGGGCCTGTACGCCGTGCAAATGCGCCATGAGCATTGGGTTGGGATAGGCTGGATGGCTGAAATGGAACTCGAACGGGTCCCGCTTGTGGGCGAGGAACCCGGTGAGCAGTGGCGCATGCCCGACGTCGGCGTCTTTGAGCAAGTCGGCGATGCCGATATAGGCCAAATGACGATGCCCGCCCCGGCCCGGACTTTCGTTGCCCGCATAGTGCTCGCCATAGACGTCGCGATAGCAACCCACACTCCACTCCTCCATGCGTGCAAACCATGCATTGAGCGACGATGGCTTAGCGGGCGCAAAGGCAAGGCCGGTCGCCAGCGCGCTTTTTTTCAGCCACGCGATGTATTGGCTTTGCTTGCGCGCTGAATCACCGCTGACCAAGGCGTGTACGCCGCCGTTCCAGGTAGCGACCCGTTGATAGAAATCGCCGAGGGCCAGGAGCGTGTCATCGCACAGGGCGGCGCGGATATCGCCGGATGTCAGGTGCCCGATCATCAGCTTGTTACGCTGGCTGATTTCCCGAGCGGCATTGGACGCCGGGCGCTGATGGTTGAATGGCAGCACCTCATGGTTTTCCACCATCAACAGCTCTACGCGGGGGTCGTCATGGAAGAACAGCGCTGCGTAGCCTTGATTCAGTGAGTCGAGCGTTGCTTGAGTCATACCCGCATGCCGCAATGTTGCCACCCGTATCTGAAAAGTCTTGGGCGAGCGTCCGGCAATGGTCAGTTGCGCCGCACGCAGCAACGCGAGGGTGTAGCTGCTCACTTCGCCGCCACCATGGGCGATCAGTACTTTGTAATTG
Organism: Pseudomonas sp. PA-4-8C; assembly: GCF_021606625.1. Lineage (NCBI taxonomy): Bacteria > Pseudomonadati > Pseudomonadota > Gammaproteobacteria > Pseudomonadales > Pseudomonadaceae > Pseudomonas > Pseudomonas sp. PA-4-8C. The sequence continues at coordinate 3,078 of NZ_WKCD01000362.1, read as the reverse complement.
CCCACTTGTTCCATGCCGCCTGCGGCCACCACGATTCGCTGAACGAGCAATTGAAGTGACGTTCGTTCGGCGCGCGTAAAGTGCCCGATTAAACGTTGCAGAACTTGCTGGTAAACATAGCTCATGGCTTGTTCATGAATAGTGCTCATCGTTCTACTACCTGAGTTGAAATATCAGTTTCAAGCAACTACCAAACAGCGTTGCTCGACCTATTACATCTGTAGGCTTGTCTTCCATTGCGCAGCACAGGTTTGAGTCAACATTAGCACCTTGCAACAAAAGCGCAGGTGAGAGCATTGAGGGCGCCCATGGCTGCTCCGCCGGAGAATCCAGCGCCTGCGCGGGCTCCAGCGAAATAGCTGTTAGCCTTAGGAATGTTCCGACAACGTCCTACACTGTTTTAACTAAGCAATTAGAGAATTGTCCGACGAATATTAATCACCTGCGCACCTGGGCTGCGCGTAAAGCAGAAGGGTATTCGTTTTGCACTTGCCGGAAAATACAATCCGAGCCTCGTTAGTTCTGAAGGTGCGTGACGCAACTGCCGTGTAATCAATCATGGCTCAATCCTTGAGATGACAATGAAGACTCAATTATCGGCACTCAAATAATGATTAACAGATACAGAACAGCGTCAAAAAGCAGTTCAGATGACCTGCCAGCCCAACTTGAATGACGCCCACACAAGAGCGCCGCACTGGATTTCAGGGCGGCGCATGGCAATAACGGTATTGTTTGCGGGGTAGAACGCCCCTGCGGCGGCTCAACCCCGGTGCGGGTTAAGCCCTGTCAAATGGCGCATTTGCCTCATCAGCTCAGGCGCCGGAGTATGCATTTGCGAATACTCCTACAGCTCAAACAGCTTCAACCTGCAACGCCACCCGTTCGCGGCACGGGCATTCATCCATGTATCGGTGCGCTTCGACGAACTGACTGAACGGAAACACCGTGGTTTTCAGTGGGACAAGCACACGGTCGGCCGTCAGCTGGTTGATATCGCGCAACGCACGCTGCAACGCCACTTGGTCCTGGATAATGCCCAGCTCCGGCTTGCCGGTGAAGTTGCCGATACAGTGCACAAAGAACTGAATGTTCTTCTGGAACGCCGCACAGGCCGGGAATGGCGTCTGATTGCCACCTTGCAGGCCATACAGCACCAGGCTGCCGCGCGGCGCCAGGACGTCCCCAAGCAGCGACATCTGCGGGCCTCCCAAGCCATCGAACACCACGTCGACGCCACGGTTGTCCGTGAACTTGTTGATCTGCATCAGCAGGTCTTGTTCTTCGGTCACGATGACCTTTTCCGCCCCGAGAGACAGCAGGTATTCACGTTCAGCACTGTCTTTGGTGGCGGCAATCACCCGCACACCCAGGGCCTTGCCCAGCTGCACAAACGAAGGGCCGGCACAGTGGCTGGCGTCGGTCACCAGGGCAAACTGGCCGGGCTTGACCCGCGCCAGGTCCATGTAGGCAAAGTACGCAATCAGCAGCGGCGTGTAATGCACGCTGGCTTCAATCGGGCTCAAGACATCCGGGTAACGGGTCAGGGCCGAACGGGGCAAGACGATCTGCTCGCCATACACCGGGTAATCATTGGGGCTCTCGGCCGGAAAACTGGCCACCTTATCGCCCACTGCCAAATCATCCACACCGTCGCCGAGGGCGACTACGACACCGGCCATTTCATGGCCCAGGCCAGAAGGCAGGCGTGCATGGGAAGACGCCAGGTTCTGGCGCCACAGAATGTCGTACCAACTGATGCCGATCGCGTCGACACGCACCTGCACTTCGCCCGGTGCGGGCTGCGCGGCTGCATGCTCTTCGCATTTGAGCACCTCGGCCGGACCAAACTTGTGAAAACGGATCGTGCGGGACATCGCAAACCTCGTCAAAGTAACCTCTAATGCCATGAACTTTATCTGGGCTTTGGGGGTAAGACCACCGGTCACCATTAATAGTCGACATGCCTGTCATTGATTCCGCGAAGGAGGAACACCCCTCAACTATCGTAGGAAAAATCAATTAGCCGGTGCAGAGTACCAGCCTTTCCCCGTAAGATTCATGCCGGTCATCCTTCTGAATCGAACCTCAGGGGGGGCTACATGACCGCTCACATCAAGTTTGCTGACTCTTCCAGGACACAAGATGAACCGTAACGACCTGCGTCGTGTCGACCTTAACCTCTTGATCGTATTCGAAACCTTGATGCATGAGCGCAGTGTGACCCGCGCCGCCGAGAAATTGTTCCTCGGCCAGCCGGCCATCAGTGCGGCACTGTCACGCCTGCGCGGGCTGTTCGATGACCCCCTGTTCGTGCGCACCGGGCGCAGCATGGAACCCTCGGCCCGCGCCGTGGAAATCTTCGCCCTGCTCTCCCCGGCCCTGGACTCGATCTCCACCGCCGTCAGCCGCGCCGCCGAATTCGACCCGGCCACCAGCACCGCCGTGTTTCGCATTGGCCTGTCCGACGACGTGGAATTCGCCCTGCTCCCGCAACTGCTCAAACGCCTGCGCTCCGAAGCCCCCGGCATCGTGCTGGTGGTACGCCGCGTCAACTACATCCTGATGCCCGGCCTGCTGGCCTCCGGCGAAATCTCCATCGGCGTCAGCTACACCGCCGACCTGCCCGCCAACGCCAAGCGCAAGGTACTGCGCCGCAGCCTGCCCAAACTGCTGCGCGCCGACAGCGTGCCCGGCTCGCTGAGCCTGGATGACTTCTGCTCACGTCCCCACGCCCTTGTCTCCTTTGCCGGCGACTTGAGCGGGTTTATCGATGAAGAGCTGGAAAAACTCGGCCGCAAGCGCCACGTTGTACTCGCGGTGCCGCAGTTCAATGGCCTGGGTACATTGCTGGCGGGTACGGACATTTTGGCCACCGTGCCGGATTATGCGGCGGAAGCATTGACCTCGGCGGGGGGGGTGGGGGGTGGCTCTTTTAAACATCTCCCAGCCCACGAGAATGTCGCTGGGATCTCGTATGCCGGCTTCTGCTTGAAAAAAAAAAAAAAATGTGAACTTCGTGGTCATTTATGTCGTTTACACCATCGTAGGACACTGTCAAGTCGTTGCTGCTGAGCT
>NZ_WKCD01000361.1:0-4737 GCF_021606625.1 Pseudomonas sp. PA-4-8C | reverse complement strand
GATCAACGCGTCCTTGTTGAATTTCTCGCCAAACTGCCCGGCCAACGCCGAGAACAGGAAGAACGGCAGGATAAACAACAAGGCGCACAGGTTGACCCAAATGGAGCGGTCGCCCTCGATGGTGAGCTTGTAAAGGATGGCCAGGATCAGCGACTGCTTGAAGATGTTGTCGTTGAACGCACCCAGCAATTGGGTGATGAAAAACGGCAAGAAGCGCCGCGTGCGCAGCAAGGTGAATTGGGAAGGATGGCTCATCGTCGTCCGTGTTCCTGCGTGGCCTTTATTTATCAGGCCACGACTTTACCTAATCCTGCTTACTTATTCGCTAGCCCGGCAATACAAGGCGAAACAAAAAGCTCGCCTTTATAAGCGCCCTGCACGGTGCGCTTGGCCACGATCAGCCACATCAGCGCCAGCGCAACCACCAGCACACTGCCAAACACACTGAAAAATTCCAGCTGCAGCAGGCTCGCCAATTTCAGCGTGGCCAGGGCGTAAACCCCCAATGGGAAGGTGAACCCCCACCAGCCCAGGTTGAACGGGATACCGGCACGCAGATAGCGCAGGGTGATCAACACCGCAATCAACATCCACCACAAGCCGAACCCCCACAGGGTGATGCCCGCAATCAGGCCCAGGCCGTGGGCCATTTCACCGACACTGGCCAGGCCATTGGCGGCGAAGATCGCAGGGGCATCCGTACCGAGCAACAACATGCCCAGAGCACCGGTACCGATGGGGCCCAGCGCCAACCAGCTCGACGCTGCCATATTGGCGTGAGGCAACTTATGCAAGGCCATGCGCAGCATCAGGATGGTCAGTATGCTGAACGCCACCGGCAGGGAAAACGCCCACAGCACGTAGCTGGTCACCAGCATCACCAGTTGCGAATGGGCGTCTAACAGGTGCGGCGCGAGTAAGCCGCCGCTGGCCGCCGCCACTTCGGCAGCCACTACAGGCAACAGCCAGACAGCGGTCATCTGGTCGATGCTGTGCTCCTGGCGGGTGAACATCATGAACGGGATCAGTACGCCGCAGGCCAGGGACATGGCCACGTCCAGCCACCACAAGGCCTCGGCCAACGGGATCACATCACCGCCCCATCGCGGCAGGCCGAACAGCAGCAAACCGTTGAGAATGGTCGCCAGCCCCATGGGGATGGTGCCGAAAAACATCGAGACCGTTGAGTGCCCGAAGATGCGCCGCGCCTCGTGGAAAAACATCACCCAGCGGGCGGCATACAGCACGCTGAACAGCACAAACAAGCCGATGGTGAACAGCCACAGGCCCTCGGCGACAGCGTGCAAACCTGGCAAGTTGACTGGCAACTGAGCCAAGGCCAGCGCCAGCACACCGGTGCCCATGGTCGCGGCGAACCAGTTCGGGGTGAACTGGCGAATCACTTCCCGGGGACGGGTCAGGTGACTGAAGGGTTTGTAGCGGTGAGTGGTCGAGCAGGTCATGGGTAAATCCTCTTCCTCATTTGAGGTTGAAACCATGATAGAACCTGATCGAATATCTATATAACGGGTAATATCTCTAACTGTTATCTATTTTACCTATATTAATTGCAATCATGCGCTTGCCCTTGCCTGCGCCGTGTCCCGCCACAACAACCCAACAAGCGCGCCGAGAGATAGCAAGATAAGCACCGCACCGTAGCCGTCCGTAGTCGCGATCAGGCCAAACACGCGGCTCAGGTTACCCGCCAACAGTGCCGGCACGCAGAACGCCAGGTAGCTCAATACGTAGAACGCCGACATCAGGCCCGCCCGCTCATGGGGCAACGCCAGGCCCACGATACTGCGCACACTGCCCATGAAACCGCCGCCGAAGCCCAGGCCTGCGATCACACTGGCGATAAAGAACAGCCACAGGCTGGCGGTGTTTACGGCAACCAGCAGCAACCCCACGCCTACGGCCAGCAGTGCAGCCGACAAGCGCATCACCCTGTCAGCCGCATGGTTGCGCAGGCTGTAGATCATCACCGCACCGCTCAAGGTCACCACCGCCACCAGCCCGCCGCCGATCAAGTGCGAGGTCGAACCCGTGGCGACGCGCACCAACGACGGCGCCAACGAGGAAAAGAACCCACCCAGCGCCCACACGGCCACATTCAATGGCATCGCCAACCACAACGCGCGGCGCGCTTGCGGTGGCACATGCAGGGTTGGCGCCAGGGACTTCAAGGCGCCCGGTATGCGACTGACCGTTTCAGGCAGGCGCCACACATACAGAGCCTGCAACACCATCAAGCCCAGCAGGGCGTAATAGATCAATTGGGTCGGCCATGGCGCGAACTCCACCAGCAGCCCACTGCACAGGCCACCACTGGCCATGCCGAGCATCGGTGCAAGGCTGTTGAGCATCGGGCCGCGCACGCGGTCGGTGTCGAGCAGCGTCGCGCCCAATACCGCGGTCGCCGTGCCGGTCGCGAAACCCTGCAAGGCGCGGGCGGCCAGCAGGCAGGCGGTGCTGTCAGCAACGATAAACAGCAGCATCGCCACACTATTGAGCAGCAGCGCGGCGAAGATCACTGGCTTGCGCCCCAGGTAATCCGAAAGCGAGCCCACGGTGAGCAGCGCCGCGAGCAGGCTCACGGCATACACGCCGAAAATCGCCGTGAGCATCGCCGCAGAAAAATGCAGGTGGTCTTGATACACCTGATACAACGGCGTCGGCGCGCTGGAGGCAGCGAGAAAGGTCAGCACGGTGATCACCAGAAACGCCAGGCTGGACCGCTGAGAGATGACACTGGACATGGGCACGCTCCGCTAAAGCTAATATTTTGCTTTTGTGCAGTGTGCTACTCGCTGGCGCTTAAAGCAAATTCTTTGTGTTAAGGTCTTGCCCATGGCGATCAAAGAAGGCCTCCGCCCGGGGGGCCGTAGTGCCCGGGTACAAGAATCCGTCCACGGAGCGGTGCGCGAACTGCTGGAAACCCATGAGCGGTCCAGCGTCACCGTGCCGATGATTGCGGCGCGCGCAGGCGTCACGCCTTCTACTGTCTACCGCCGGTGGGGCGACCTCTCCGTGCTGCTGGCCGATGTGGCCTTGGCGCGCATGCGTCCAGACTGCGAGCCGGCCAACACCGGCAGCCTGCGCGGCGACCTGCAAGCCTGGGCCGAGCAATACCTGGACGAGATGAGTTCGGAAGTGGGGCGCAACATGATGCGCGACGTGCAAAGCAGCCCCACGCCTGGGTATTGCGTGAGCATCCTGAGTGGGCAGTTGCAGGTGATCGTGGACCGCTACCCGCAGGAACAGCCGCCGAGCGTTGACCATCTGATCAACCTGCTCGCCGCACCGACGGTGTTTCGTATTCTGTTTTCGGCCCAGCCGTTGGCGGTAGAAGAGCTGCACGCCCTGATCGAACTGACACTAAAAAACTAAAGCGCGTGCGCCGACCAAAATGTGGGAGCTGGCTTGCCTGCGATGACGGCCTTCCAGCCGATGCTTATCTACCTGACACCCCACGATCCCACTGTGGGAACGGGCTTGTTCGCGAAGGCGGCATGACAGCCGAGACTGTTATACCGAGTACCTATCCATTCCTGCGGTAACGGCCACTTAGGGTTCCGCCCTGACGGCGGCTCACTTTGCAAAAGCCGGGATGCCGGCCCAGGCCAAAGTAAGCAAAACGCTCTTGCCCCACCACTCGGCACCTCGCCTAGGCTCGGTGTGCCCGTAATCCGCCAGCGTGGTTTAACGGGGCGCCTGAGATCAAAAGCAGAGCAAGATCAAGAGCGACTCGCTTCGCATCATGGTTACCGTTGACGGCTACAACTAAAAAGTTGTGTAGATACCTATGTGCATCGCAGGCAAGCCAGCTCCCACATTTGTTCGGTGTGCATCCAATAAAAAACGGCCTCTGATGAGGCCGTTTTGTTATTTCCAATCCCACATCATGTACGCATCCCACGCCCACTCACCAGCAACCGCGCACAGCCGATATACAAGACGATGGTGGCAACGATCATAAAAGTGATCGCCACACTGATCTTGATATCCGACACGCCCAGAATACCGTAGCGGAAGGCGTTGACCATGTGCAGCACCGGATTGGCCAGGGATACCGTCTGCCAGAACGGCGGCAACAAGGTGATGGAGTAAAACACCCCGCCCAGGTAGGTCAGCGGCGTCAGCACGAAGGTCGGGATAATGGAAATATCATCGAAGTTGCGTGCAAATACGGCGTTGATAAAGCCCAGCAGCGAGAAGATCGTCGCCGTCAGCACGACCACCAGAATGGTGACCCCAAGGTGATGCACCTGCAGATGGGTAAAGAACAGCGACAGCAGCGTCACGATCACCCCCACCATCAGCCCACGCAACACGCCGCCCAAGGTGTAGCCGATCAGGATGGTGTGCGGTGACACCGGCGAGACCATCAGTTCTTCGATGGAGCGCTGGAACTTGCTGCCAAAGAAACTCGACACTACGTTGCCGTAGGAGTTGGTGATCACCGACATCATGATCAGGCCCGGCACGATGTACTCCATGTAGGTGAAACCACCCATGTCGCCGATCTGCCGGCCGATCAGGTTACCGAAGATCACGAAGTACAGGACCATGGTGATCGCCGGTGGCAGCAGGGTCTGCGGCCAGATCCGGGTAAAGCGCTTCACTTCGCGATAGACGATGGTTTGCAGCGCGACAAGGTTGGGTTGCAGTTCGGAACTCATACCGCCACCTTCGCCAGATTTTTCTCCACCAGGGACACGAACAACTCCTCAA
>NZ_WKCD01000360.1:0-4756 GCF_021606625.1 Pseudomonas sp. PA-4-8C | reverse complement strand
GGGCGGGTGAGTTCGTAGTTGGGGGTGTTCTCGCTGAACGGAATCGGTGGGAACAGCATCCAACCGCCCTCCTGCTTGATCAGCTTTTGCACGTAGTCACTGCGGTAATCCGCCTGGAACGGCAATTGCCCGCCGAACTGCTGCTCGGTGTAGCGCTTGAACACCGGGAAATACAGCTCATTCTTGAAACTGAGCACCAGCGGTTTGTCATTGGCGATCAACTCGCCGCCCAGGGTCAGTATGAACAGGCCGATAAACAGCCACAGCGACCACCAGCCACGCCTGTTTTTCTTGAAGCGCTCGAAACGCCGACGGGCCACGGGAGACAGGTTGAGCATCAGGCGTTCCTCGCGGCGAAGTCGATACGCGGGTCCACCAGGGTGTAGCAGAGGTCGCCGATGAGTTTTATCAGGAGGCCGAACAAGGTGAAGATAAACAGCGAGCCAAACACCACCGGGTAGTCGCGGGACACCGCCGCCTCGTAGCTCATGCGGCCCAGGCCATCGAGGGAGAAGATCACCTCGATCAGCAGCGAACCGGCAAAGAACACACTGATAAACGCCTGGGGGATCCCCGAGATCACCAGTAACATCGCATTGCGGAACACGTGACCGTACAGCACCCGGCGTTCGCTCAAGCCCTTGGCACGGGCGGTAACCACGTACTGGCGGGTGATTTCATTGAGGAACGAGTTCTTGGTGAGGATGGTCAAGGTGGCGAACCCGCCGATCACCAGTGCCGTGACCGGTAGCACCAGGTGCCAGAAATAGTCGGCCACCTTGCCCACGGTACTCAGTTCGGCAAAGTTTTCCGAGACCAGCCCGCGTACCGGGAACCAGTTCAGCGAGGTGCCGCCGGCGAACACCACGATCAGGAACATCGCAAACAGGAACGCCGGCATCGCGTAACCGATGACGATGGCTGTGCTGCTCCACATATCAAAGCTGCTGCCATGGCGCACGGCCTTGCGTATGCCCAGCGGGATCGACACCAAGTAGGTGATCAGCGTGGCCCACAGGCCAAGGGAAATGGTGACGGGCATCTTTTCCAAAATCAGATCGGTCACCGTCGCGCCGCGAAAGAAGCTGTTGCCGAAGTCCAGTTGGGCGTAGTTCTTGAGCATCAACCACAGGCGTTCCGGCGCGGATTTGTCGAAGCCGTATTGTTTTTCGATGTCCTTGATCAGCTTCGGGTCCAGGCCACGGCTGGCCCGCGAGCCGCTGATGCCTTCGCCGGATGCGCCCGCCACACCACCGCCACCAATGCCTTGCAAGTGGGCGATGGCTTGCTCCACCGGCCCGCCGGGCGCGGCCTGCACGATCACGAAGTTCACCAACAGGATGATCACCAGCGTCGGGATGATCAGCAGCAGGCGCCGTACGATATAGGCAAGCATCAGTGGGCCTCTCCGCGTTTTTTCAACTCAGCCTGCATTTGTTCGTTCGTCAGCGGGGTGGGGCTGACTTCCCACCAGGTTTCCAGGGCTTCGTCGTTCTTCGCCTCGATGGCCGGGCGTCCGAAACGGTTCCACCATGCGGCGGAGGTGCCCGGTGGGTAATAGTTGGGGATCCACAGGTAATTCCATTGCAGTACGCGGTCCAGAGCGTGGGCATAGGTGAGCATCTTCGCCTGGGTGTCGGCCTTGACCAGGCCATGGATCAGGGTATCGACGGCCGGGTCCTTGAGCACGATGTAGTTGTTGGCGCCCGAATCGAACGCGGCGGCAGAGCCGAAATAGTTGTACAGCTCCATGCCGGGCGAGGTGGTGACCGGGAAACCCGTGACGATCATGTCGTAGTCGCGGGCCATCAGCCGGTTGACGTACTGCGAAGAGTCAATGCGGCGGATATTCAGGGTGATGCCGATCTGCGCCAGGTTGCGTTTGTAGGGCAGCAACAGGCGCTCAAGGCCGTTCTGGACATTCAGAAAGGTGAATTCCAGCGGCTCGCCCTGGGCATTGACGAGTTTGTCGCCCACAGGTTTCCAGCCGGCGTCTTCCAGTAGGGCCAAGGCTTGCAGCTGTTTATCGCGGATCATGCCACTGCCATCGGTGACCGGGGCCTTGAACACCTGAGTAAACACCTCATCGGGAACCTGCCCGCGCAGAGGTTCGAGGATCGCCAGTTCTTCCGGAGTGGGTAACTGGCTGGCGGCCAATGGGCTATTGGAGAAATAGCTCTGCTGGCGGATGTACAGGTTGCGCATCATCTGGCGGTTGGCCCATTCGAAATCCCACAGCATCGCCAGGGCCTGGCGCACGCGCCGGTCCTTGAACATCGGTTTTTGCACATTGAACACATAGCCCTGGGCCGGCTGCGGCATCTCCTTGGCCAGGTGCGCGCGCTGCAGGCGGCCATCGTCCAGGGCCGGGCCGTTGTAGCCGATGGAGTAACCAGTGGCAGAGAATTCTCGGTTGAAGTCGTAGGCACCGCCGCGCAGCACCTGGCGCGCCACTTCGGTGTCGCCGAAGTATTCCAGGCTCAGGTGATCGAAGTTGTACAGGCCACGGCTGACCGGCAAGTCCTTGCCCCACCAGTCGGGGTCGCGTGTGAAGGTGATGGTGCTGCCGGAATCGATCTTGCTGACCTTGTAGGGGCCGCTGCCCAGCGGGGCTTCGTAACCGCCGCCGTTGGCAAAGTCGCGGGTCTTCCACCAGTGCTCGGGGAACACCGGCAAGGTGGCGATATCCAGGGGCAGGGTGCGGTTTTCGTTGCTGGAAAAGTCAAAGCGCACCTGGCGTTGGCCTTCGACTTCGACGTGTTTGACGTCGGCAAACAACGTGCGATAGCGCAGGCTGCCTTGGGTCATCAACACGTCAAAGCTGTAGCGTACGTCTTGCGCGGTAATGGGCGTGCCATCGGCAAAACGCGCCTTGGGGTTCAGGTAGAAGCGCAGCGACAGGCCGTCGCCTTCGCGCTCCATCTTTTGCGCCACCAGGCCATAGACAGTGTAAGGCTCATCCAGCGAGCGCAACGCCAAGGGCGCGTACACCCAGCCGTCGACCTGGGACACGCCGATGCCTTTGTCGATATAGGGCAGCACATGGTCAAAGCGCCCCACCTCCAGCGCCGAACGCCGCAGGCTGCCGCCCTTGGGGGCGTTGGGGTTGGCGTAGTCGAAATGGCTGAAACCTTCGGCATACTTGGCCGGCTCGCCGTATACCGTCAAGTAGGTTTGCGGGGCCGCGATCACCGCAGTGCTGGCCATTAGCAAGGCCAGGGTGGAACAGAGCAGAGATGAAAAAGCCAATCGCATTATCAGCCTTGAGCGCCGGGTAAAGAATAATAAGGATTTGTACGCTAACGGCCTGGGCATCGCCAGTCATCAGATGCACAACGGCCCACCAAAGGGCGGGCCGTTGTTTATAGCATCAGCGCAGATTGAATCAATCCTGGCGGCTGGTGACTTCCAGCAGGTGGTAGCCGAACTGAGTCTTCACCGGGCCTTGCACGGTGTTGACCGGGGCACTGAAGACCACGGTGTCGAATTCCTTGACCATCTGGCCTGGGCCGAACGAACCGAGATCACCGCCTTGGCGGCTGGATGGGCAGCTGGAGTTGGCTTTAGCGATTTCTGCGAAATCAGCGCCGCCTTCGATTTGGGCTTTGAGGTCGTTGCATTTGTCTTCAGTGGCAACGAGGATGTGACGGGCGGTGGCTTTGGCCATGGTGAGTAACTCCTAAAGTAAAAACGGTGAGCGTACCGGATTCAGGCGGTTATTTCTCGGCAAAGTTCCACTGGGTTTTAAGTCGCCACTGTTTAGGCCATAAGGATTCAAGGCAGCACAAGGTAGTCGTTGCGCTGCACGATCGGTCGGTGCGCCGCTTGCACCAGGTGGATATAGCGGCCGTCCACCAGGTCGATGGGCAGGCAGTCGTCGATATCCAGCACCGCGTCGGTGTGGGTCTGGGACCAGTGGGCCAGCATCTGTTGCTTGCCTTTGCGCATGGCCTCCTGTTTGTGATGGGCGACCACCAGCAGGTAGTGATGGGCTTCGCCGAAGCTATTGGCCTCGTAGCCGCCGAGGTTGATGAAGTACAGGCGCGGCGCGTCGGCGTGGGGGGCCAGGTGGCTCAGTTCAACCTTCCAGCCGTCGACGCCATCGACGGCCATCCATGAATCGATGTGTACGCCTTTGGGGCTGCCAAACCAGGCGTCGCGTAATTGCGGGTAGGTGGCTTGCAGGGTGTCGGCCACTGCGAATACCACATCGTGTACTTCGATCCTGGCCCGCGGGTGTTTGCCCCCGAGCATGACGACAAACAGCATTACCGGTGTTTCCTGGGGAGTGGTGAGAGGGCAACCATACTGCGATTGAGCTGGTTTGTCCGGTTGGGATGGGGCCTTTGTGTCGCGACGCTGAACCTGTGGGAGCTGGCTTGCCTGCGATGACGACCTGTCAGCCGACGCCTATCGACCTGACACCCCGCGATCCAATTGTGGGAGCTGGCTTGCCTGCGATAGCGGCCTGCCAGCCGCCATCTATCTACCTGGCACCCCACGATCAACCTGCGGGCTTGCTCGCGAAGGCGGCCTGGCAGGTGACATAGTTGGATTGGGTGCATATCCATTGCTGCGGTAACGGCTACTTAGGGTTCCGCCCTGACGGCGGCTCACTTTTGAAAAAAGCGCAAAAGTAAGCAAAACGCTCTTGCCCCACCACTCGGCACCTCGCTTAGGCTCGGTGTGCCCGAACGCAGGCTTGAATCCGTGGGCCGCCGCCACGCGCCATCCATGGCGCGGGGCGGCTAACCCG
>NZ_WKCD01000036.1:0-35379 GCF_021606625.1 Pseudomonas sp. PA-4-8C | reverse complement strand
GTGCGGAGGACGTCGTCATTTGTCTTTCCCTCGCCGTGTTTGACTTGTGCGCGGCGCGGCTGGCGTCTTCGACGCCGTTTTCTTCTGAGGCGCCTTAGGCTTTGGAGAGGATGTCTTGGAGGTCGTGTTTATGGCCGGAGCGGAGGTGTCACTGGCGGAGCTCGGCATGGCTGGCGCCGCATTCGCATCCTCGACCGCAGCGGATGTGCCACTGGCAGAGCGTGGCATGGCGGTTGTCGACTTCGCGTCCACGACCGTAGCGGAGGTATCAGTGGCGGGATTTAACACGGCGGGCGCAGAAGCCGCCTGGGCTTGGCGTTGGGCCTGCTCGAACAAGGTAGAAACCTGTTCCAGCCTGGTTTGTTCTTGTGCGGACAGCACACCGCCGCTGCCAATCACTTGCACGATCATTCCCGCCACCTGGCGGATGTCATCAGGCGCTATGCCGTTGAGCAATCCGGGGATGGCGGACACCGTGGCGTCCTCGTCGAGCCTCATGAGCAAAGCCTGCCGACGAACGAGGTGGCGAAAGGCCTGCATGTCGAAGTCGCTGCCCAGACGGGGACGCACCAGTTGCTCTGCGTGCCGGAAGTGCCGCTCGTCGGCCTCGCCACGCGCCGCGAGCACGAAAAACAGTGCCCGTATGACGGCTTCGGCGAGCCCGCCGCTGTGGATATCCGCTTCGAGCCGTGTCAACTCCTGCGCCAGATACAGGCGATGTTCGGGCGTCTCGCTGGGATGGGGCCGCGGCGGTGCATCATCGTGCAGGCTCTGTCCTGCCATGGCCTGCACCAGCGGCAGGCTGTACAGCATGTCAAAGGTTTGCGCGTAGATCCGGTCGCGGCAATCACGATATTGATCCAGCGCTTGCTCGACGGCGGTGGAAAACTGCGCCTGCAGTTGCAGGAAAGGGTTGGCCTCGGAGACGGGCTGACGATGCTCGCGCACGTGTTGCGCAGTCTCATGTACTGCGGCGGCGAGCGGGTGCCGGTCGGACCACAGCTCATAGCCCATACGCAGTGGGTGCAGCGGCTCCAGCCGCTTTGCGCTCTGGTCCGTGACCAGGGCACGGACCCACGGTTGCACGAAGCTGCGGTAGCAGGCCAGGTTGATCTCGGAGATCCGCGCGACCGCGGCGAAACGGCGATCGCTCTCGGGGTCGTGGCGAACGATCTCGCGGATTTCATCGATATTGCTGCGCTGGATCCGGGTCAGGTAGGCGTCCCCGGTCGACTCACCTTCCTGTGCCTCGTCGGGATGCTCGTCGATCTGTATGCGGTGGATGCCGGCCGGCAGCACGTCGATGACGTCGATGTTGGCAGCGAACTCCTGGTGCTCTTTGCGCCCGACGCTGCCGGAGACGAAGATACCCAGATGCCCGATGCTGTCATGGGTGGCGTAGACGATGGTCTGGTCATGTCCCAGCACGTCCAGGTCGTTGCGGTACAGGTCGGTGATCCAGCCCAGGGCCTGGGGCGGCGGGGTGATGTTGTCCCCATAGGAGCAGAACACCACGATCGGCGAGCGAATATTGCGCAGGTCGATGCGCACGCCATCGGATGTCATCAGTTGGGCGGTGCTCAGCTTGTTGCCGATGAACAGGTTGTCGACGATGTACTGCATCTCCACGTCATTCAGGAAGACGTGGCCGCCCCAGTACTTTTCGAACTGCAAGTAGCGCGGGCCTTCCGTGTCGACCTTGGCGTACAGGTTGTACTGTTTGCTCCAAAGCGTATTGGCCGGGTCCAGGTTTTCAAAGTTCTGTACCAGCCAGGCGCCGTCGAACCGACCGGCGCCCAGATCGCCGGTCAATGCCGTCAACCAACTACCGCCGGTCAGGCCGCCCGCGTAGCGCATCGGCATGTCGCCCGCCCAGTACGACAGCGGCGCGCCGGCGACGATGATCGGTCCGAACAGTTCGGGCCAGACGGCGGCTGCCATCAGGATCTGCCAGCCCGCCTGGCAATTGCCGATGACCGCGGGCTTGCCGCGGCTGTCGGGGTGCAGCTCGCCGACCTTGCGCACGAAGGCCGCTTCGGCACGCATGACATCCTCAACGGTCTGGCCGGGAACGGGATCGGGCAGAAAGCCAACAAAGTAGCAGGGATGGCCTGCCTTCAGAGCAGCACCGACCTCGCTGTCGGGTTTGAAACCGCCGATGCCTGGACCATGGCCCGCGCGGGGATCGACCACCACGAACGGCCGCTTCTTGGGATCGGCCGGCGCGTCGGCTGGCGGCAGGATGCGCACGAGGCCATAGTTGACTGGCCGCGGAAGGTCCAGCCCGGACATGATGACCTCTGAGGCGAAGTCGAGTACGTTCGGCGTTCGCTCCTGCAAATGCTCCTGGTACTGGTTGCCGCGTTGGCGGCGAACGTCGGCATACAGAATGGACCGCTGCCAGGCATCCACTGCATACTCGTTTGCCATCGCCGATAGTCGCAACGGGTCCCACAGCAACTGCCCCCAAGCGGCCGTTGGTGATGTCGTGGTGTCTTGATTCATGGCGATGGGCACTCCCTCTATGATGAAACGGAAAAAATGAATGGAAAGGGGCCGCCGACACATCGTCTGGGCGGCCCTTCCTCAGTCAGTACATGTGCTGGCCACCATTCATCGACACGTTGCTGCCGGTCATGAAGCCGGCAGACTCGCTGGCGATGAATGCCACCAGCGCGGCGATTTCCCCAGGCTGGCCCAGGCGGCCTATCGGAATTCCGGCCACCACTTGCTTGACCACGTCTTCGGCCATACTCGTCACCATCTTCGTATCCAGATACCCCGGCGACACGGTGTTGACCGTCACACCCTTGCGCGCCACCTCCAGCGCAAGGGCTTTAGTAAAGCCATGCATGCCGGCTTTTGCGGCGGAGTAGTTGGTCTGGCCGAACTGCCCCTTGGAGCCGTTGATGGAGGAGATGTTGACGATCCTGCCCCAGCCGCGTTCGAGCATGCCGTCGATGAATGGCCGGGTGACGTTGAAAACGGAGTCGAGATTGACCCGCAGGACCGCATCCCAATCGGCGTAGCTCAGCTTGCGGAACGTAGCATCACGCGTGATGCCCGCGTTGTTGACCAGAATGTCGATGTGGTGACCGTCTGCATGAATGAGGCCAGCCAGCTCCTGGCAGGAGGCATGGTCGGCCACATCCGCGCCGTAGGCGATGAAGTTGTAACCTTCGCCTGCCTGGGTTTCCAGCCACGCGCCAATGTTGGTGTTGCCTGGCGAGTGGATGATGAGCACGGTATGGCCAACATCGTGCAAGGCTCGGGCGATGGCCTCGCCCAGGCCACCGCTGCCGCCGGTGACCAGCGCAGTCCTTTGTTCAGCCTGCATTGTGTCCTCCTGTATTGGCTGGCGCGTCCTTGTGCTGTGCAGCGACCCACACCTCCCCCCACTGTTTGAACATATCCTGGAACGGCAATACCGCATCGCCCTGGCCTACGGCCTGCGTAACCGATTTCTGCCAGTCTTGAATGGCTTGCTGCAGGCCTTGGGTGAAGGTTGTCTGGTTCTTGATCGCGACTTGTGTCAAGGCCTGTGCGCCGCCCACGTGATGCTGAAACTGACGCCAGAAGGCTTGTGCCGGCAGCGTGCCCAGTTCCTGCCAGTTCTGGGCCTTGAGCAGACTTTCGATCTCCGCGCCGGACTCGGCAATGCCGTCTTTGCCCGCTCGGGTGGCGTTCTCCAGCCATTGCTGGCCGTTTTCCTGCATCAGGCGCTGGATGCGCAGCTGCAGTTCCAGGTTCGCCTTGAAGAGATTGAGAGGGATAGTTTCGTTGCTCATGATCAAACTCCTTACTGGGTTGAGTGCCCAATCGGGCGGTCAGACGATCAGGCCATCTGGCCGATCGTTTTGCGAAAGCGTGCCAACGACAGGAAAAACAGCACCGTGCCAATCAGGGCCAGCGCCAGGAAGGGCTGCCATACCGTCTCCAAGCCGGCGCCCCGGTAGAGGATGGCCTGGCTCAGTTCCACAAAATGGGTGGTGGGTGCAATCAGCATGATGTTCTGCACGATCTCGGGCATGCTTTCGCGGGGCGTGGAGCCACCCGAGAGCATCTGCAGCGGCAGGATGGTGAGCATCATCAACATACCGAACTGCGGCATGTTGCGCGCCAGGGTGGCGAGGAAGATGCCCATCGACGTGGTGGCGAACAGACTGAGCGCCGCGCCAGCGAAGAACAGTGCAATGGAACCCTCGACTGGAACGCCCAGAACGCCGCGCACCATGAGATTGAGGGACAGAAAGGAGGCGATCAGCACGACCAGGGCCATCGACCAGACCTTGGAGAGCATGATCTGCGCGGGCGTGACCGGCATCACCAGCAGGTGCTCGATGGTGCCGTGCTCTCGCTCGCGGATCAGCGCCGCGCCGGTCAGGATGATGGACAACAGCGTGATGTGGTTGATGATCTGCACCACCGAGCCGAACCAGGCCTGCTCGAGTGTGGGGTTGAAGCGCGCGCGCAAGGCCAGGTCCACGGGCAGTGCGTCAGTCCCGCGATAACGCTTGACGAACTCGTTGACTTCACCCGTGAAGATCTGCTGGATATAGCCACTGCCGGTGAAGGCTTGACTCATTCGGGTGGCATCGACATTGAGCTGCGCGGCGGGCGATCGCCCCGCCAGCACGTCACGCTGGAAGTTGGGCGGAATAACCAGGGCGAAGGTGTACAGCCCCGCGTCCATGCCCGGGTCCACGTCTCTATAGTCGATCATGGCCGGCTGGGTGAACTGCGGGGGGTAGAAGGCCGAGGCAACCCGCTGGGACAGCGCCGAATTATCCTCGTCGACGATGGCGATGGGCGCGTTGTGCAGCGTCTCCGGCATGGACGTGGCCTTGGTGTAGACCGACGCGGTGAACACATAGACGATGAGCACAAGCATCATCGGATCGCGCCAAAGACTCCACAGCTCCTTGACACCAAGGTCGTAGATGTTGGCCAGGTTTCTTCTGCGCATCTCAACGCTCCTGCTTCTTGAGTAGCAAAACAGCCACGCCGAGAATGACCGGAACCGAAATGAGCATCGACCACAGCGGCCCCGTCAGGTCGGCCAGGCCGAGTGATTTGTTGAACACGCCACGGCTGATGGAGATCATGTGCGTGGCGGGGTAGATCTCGCCGATGAACTTGCTGGAGCCTTCAAGCGAGGACACGGGATCCGTCAGGCCGGCGAACTGGGTGGCCGGAATGATGGTGCCGATCATGGCAAAGAACATGGCGGCGATCTGGCTGCGCGTGACGGCCGAGGCCAGCAGCCCCATGCCTGTCGCGGCGAAGGAGAAGATCAGCGCGGCCAGCGACAGGGTGAAGAAGCTGCCTGTGACCGGCACACCGAAGACGGTGACCGCGAGCAGGCTCATCAGCAGGAAGTTCACCATGGCCAGACCGACATAGGGCAGTTGCTTGCCAAGCAGGAACTCGATGCGCGTGACCGGCGTCACGTAGAGATTGGTGATCGAGCCCGTCTCCTTCTCGCGCACCACCGCGAGCGCGGTCAGCATCGCCGGCAGCATGAGCAGCAACAGCGGAATCACCGCCGGCACCATGGCCGGCAGGCTCTTGACATCGGGGTTGTAGCGAAAGCGTGTCTCGACGCTCGCATTTCCTGCGGCGCTGGCACCGCTGCGTTCGCTGGCCTGTACGAGCAGCCAGTGCTGGTGCATGCCCTGAACGTAGCCCTGGACGGTTTCCGCGCGTTGCGGCATGGCGCCGTCGATCCAGGCACCTATCTGCACGTTCTGGCCTCGCAACACATCGCGAGAGAAGCCAGGGGGGATCTCAATGGCCAGCGACAGTTCGCCGTTGCGCATGCGTCGATCAAGATCGTCGTAGTCGACGATCGGCGCGTGCTCGGTGAAGTAGCGCGATCCGGCCAAGTTCAGCGTGTAGTTCTGGCTAAGCGTGGTCTGGTCGCGATCGAGCACCGCATAGCTCAGGTCCTCGACGTCCATGGTGATGCCGAAGCCGATCACGAACATCAGCAGCAGCGAACCGCCCAGCGCCAGCGTGGCGCGTACCGGGTCCCGCTGCAATTCCAGCGTCTCGCGCCACAGATAGCTGAACATGCGCTGCAAGCTGAATCCGCCAGAGCGGTGCCCACCGTGTTCAGCGGGCACCGCGGATGGCTGATCGTCCTGGTCGGCGGCGGCCTGAGGCTGACTGGCCGGGGTGGCCGGAGTGGCCGCGCCGCCCTCGGCTTCGACGAGGTAGCCGATGAAGGCCTCTTCAAGGGTTTTGGCGCCGCGCTTTTCGACCAGCTTGGCCGGTACATCACTGTCGAGTACCTTGCCGGCATGCATCATCGACATGCGGTCGCAGCGTTCGGCCTCGTTCATGAAATGAGTGGAAATGAACACCGTGACCCGGTCCCGCCGCGACAGCTCGACCAGCAGCCGCCAGAACGCGTCACGCGCCACCGGGTCGACGCCGGAGGTCGGCTCGTCGAGAATCAGCAGTTCGGGCTTGTGCACCATGGCGACCGCCAGCGACAGGCGCTGGCGTATGCCCAGAGGCAGACTGGCCGGCAAGCTGTCGATGACATCCACCAGCCCAAAGCGCTCCACCATCTCATCCACGCGGCCGGGAATATCCTTCGGGGGCACACTGAACAGCTTGGCATGCAGCTCCAGGTTCTGGCGTACCGTGAGTTCACTGTATAGCGAAAAGGCCTGCGACATGTAGCCGACACGGCGGCGGGTGTCCAGGTCATGCGGATCGACTTCGTGGCCGAACAGCCAGGCCCGGCCCTCGCTCGCCGGCAGCAGGCCGGTGAGCATCTTCATGGTCGTGGACTTGCCGCAACCATTGGAGCCGAGGAAGCCGAAGATTTCACCGCGCCGGATGCGGAAGGACACGCTGTCGACGGCAACGAAGTCGCCAAAGCGCATGGTCAGCCCCTCGGCTTCGATGGCGATATCGTCCGCGCCGTCCTCAGGCAGAGGCGGAATGACAACCGCTTGGTGTCCGCGCTTTTTCTCTTCCGGGAGCAGGCGGATGAATGCCTCTTCCAGGTTCGGGCTGTTTGTTGTCTCCAGCAATTCCTTCGGCGTACCGGTGGCGAGGACCTTGCCGTCGTCGATGGCGGCGAGCCAGTCGAAGCGCTGTGCCTCATCCATGTAGGCGGTAGCCACGATCACGCTCATGCCGGGGCGATCGGCGCGGATGCGCTCGATCAGATCCCAGAACTGCGCGCGCGCCAGCGGGTCCACGCCAGTCGTCGGCTCATCGAGAATCAGAAAATCCGGGTCATGAATCAGCGCGCAGCACAGGCCGAGTTTTTGCTTCATGCCCCCGGACAGCTTGCCTGCCGGGCGCTCCAGGAATTTGAACAGGCCAGTGGCCTGAGTCAGTTCGTCGATCCGCTGGCGGCGCTCTGCGGCGCCATGACCGAACAGGCGCGCGAAGAATTGCAGATTCTCCTCGACCGAGAGCGTCGGATACAGGTTTTTGCCCAGTCCCTGCGGCATGTAGGCGATGCGCGGGCATACCTGCTTGCGATGGGCCTTGCTGGCCATGTCGCCACCCAGCACCTCGACCGTGCCCTCCTGGATGATGCGCACACCCGCCAGCAATGAGAGCAGACTGGATTTGCCCACGCCGTCGGGGCCGATCAGGCCGACCATCCGTCCGGCGGGAATGGCCAGATCGATGCCATCCAGGGCGATGACGTCGCCGTAACGCAAGCGCACCTGACGGACGCTTGCAACGGTCGTGGGCTGCGCACTCGCACTGTGGCTCATACCTTACTCCGGCACGCGAACGGAGAGGTTTTGAGGCCACTCGGCATTGGCGTCGAGCTTGACCCAGGCCACGCCGGGCAGCCCGGTCTTGACCTGATCCAGGTGTTCACGCAGCAGATCCTGGGAAATCTGCCCGCGCACGCGGAACATCAGTTTCTGCCGCTCGCTCGCGGTTTCTACCGTCTTGGGAGTAAATTGCGCCACACTGGCGACGAAGGAAACGCTCGCTGGAATAACAAACTCCGGCGCGGCATCCAGAATGATGCGTACCTCGGTGCCCAGCGCGACGCGGCCGGCCACGGTCTCGGGCAGGAAGAAGGTGATGTACACGTCCGACAGGTCGATCAGGTTCAGGACACGTCCGCCGGCTCCGAGCACCTCGCCAGGTTGCGCCACGCGAACCTGAACCCGTCCGTCGCGCGGGGCACGCAGTTCGCTGTCGCGGATGTCCGCTTCGATGCGATTGATGCTGGCCGTGGCAGCGGACACGCTGGACCTCGCGCCGACAAGCTGCGCCTTGGCGGCCTCAACCGCGGCGCGGGCAGCGGCGGTCTGTGCTTTGCTGGCCGCGAGCGTCGCCTGTGCGCCCCGTACGCGCGCCCGGTCATCGTCCAGCTCCTGTATCGAGGCGGCACCCTCTTGGGACAGGGTCTGCGAACGTTTCAGCCGCCGTTGCGCAGCGTCGAGCTCCGACTCGCGCTGACCGACCAGGGCCTGCGCCGCAACCACGTCGGCTTCACGCAGCGCCACCTGGGCCTGTGCTGCGGTCACCGAGTGCTCGGCCTGTTCACGCATGGCGAAGGCTTCGTCGCGCTGCGCCTCAAGCGTTTCCAGTTGCATTCTGGCCAGTGGCTGACCCGCCGCGACGAAGTCGCCTTCACGTACGAGGATGTCTTCGATACGACCGGGAAGCTTGGTGGCGATATCGATCTCGGTGGCTTCGATCCGGCCGTTGCCGCTGATGAACCCTTCGCCGGGCCCGCTGTCGGCTAGCTCCGTCCAGCCCCACCAGGCCAGCGCGATAACAACCGCTGCAGCGGCAACAACCAGGAGTTTTTTCTTGAGAGAGGATGAGACAGTCATAGGTTTCGCGTGCCTTAACGGGTTGATGGGGTGGAAGCGGGCGTCGAGGTCGCACTCTGCGCCTGGCCGGTTGCGGTGAGGGTGCCGCCGCCGAGCGCGGCATACAGCGCCACCTGACTGGATAGCAGCGCACGGCGCGCCTGTACCAGCTGTTGTCCGGCATCCAGCAAATCGCGTTGGGCGTCCAGCACCTCCAGGAAAGCGGCCGAGCCGTTGTCGTAGCGCAACTGGGCCAGCCGCGCGCGTTCGCTTTGCGCTTCCAGATTGGCCCGCTGGATCGTCAATTGCTCAGCCAGCCAGTACTTGGCGCTCAGTGCATCGGCCACCTCGCGAAAGGCCGTTTGAATGGTCTTCTCGTAGCCGGCAACGGCGATGTCGCGGCGCACTTCGCTCAGTTCCAGGTTGGCGCGCCGCCGCCCGCCATCGAAGATGGGCAGCGACAGGGTGGGCATGAAGGTCCAGGCGCGGCTGCCGGAATCGAACAGGCCGTCCAGATCGGAACTGGCCGTGCCGAAGCTGCCGGTCAGCGCAATGCGCGGCAAGAACGCCGCGCGGGCGGCCCCGATGTTGGCATCGCCAGCGCGCAATTGGTGTTCCGCGGAAATGATGTCCGGGCGGCTGACCAGCAGCTCCGAAGGCAGACCGGCCCGCAGGTCGGCCAGCACCGTTGTTTCATCGAAGGGTGCTTTGGCGGGCAGCGGGCCAGGATCAGCGCCCACCAGCAGCGCCAGCGCGTGCAGTTGCGTGGCGCGCGCTTGCTCAAGCTGGGTCAGCAGCGCCTGAGCCTGGTTCAGCAGGGTCTGGACTTGGGTGAGATCCAGCTTCGAGGTCGAGCCGACTTCAACGCGGCGCCGGAAAATGCGGTAGGAATTCTCGCGAGTCGCGACGGTTTGACGGGCGATAGCCACACGCTCGTCAATCTCGCGCAAGCCCAGGTAACCGTCCGCCACCTGGGCGATCAGCGCCAGGTGGACGGCCTGGCGCGCAGCGTCGGTTGCCAGCCAGCTTTGCAGGGCGGCGTCTTCCAGGTTGCGGACCCGGCCCCACAGATCCAGCTCCCAGGTGCTCAAACCCACCTCGGCCCGATATTCGCCGCCCACCTGCGACCGGCCCGACATGTTCAGATCGCCAGGGACGCGGGCGCGTCCACCCTGGGCACCCACGCCCACGGCAGGAAATCGATCCGAGCGCTGAATGCGGAATGCGGCGCTGGCTTCCTCGACACGCAGCGCGGCCAGGCGCAGATCGCGGTTGTTCTCCAGCGCTGTCTCGATGAGGCGTTGCAGCAAGGGGTCGGTGAAGTACGCCTGCCAGGCAAGCTCTCCCGCGTGGGCGCCGTCGGTGCCTGATCCAAGATGCGCAGGCCAGGCTTCGGGCACGGGCAGCGGCGGGGTGTCTGGCGCCGGAGCGAGCGACATGCAGCCGGTCAAGACGACGGCGCTCAGGGCCAACGAGGCAGTGCGCAAGCTGAACGCAGGAAACAACAGGGAAGCTGGGGGCATGGTCACGTTCCGTACGGGTATCGGGCTGAAGAGGGTCTGGTTGCAGAGGAGGGGATAGCTGCCACCCACGCAATGCGGAGTTCGTGGCCGATGTCCGCAGGCCTTCTTTTCCTGCTTGCAAGTGCTGTCAAGTCCACTTCATCTCCTTGTTGATATGTGCATCCCCGTGTCCCCTGGCTGGTTGATTAGGTGCTCTTCCTGTGTCACATCCCGATGTGCCGGGTTCGTTCGCGCCTCTGAGTTGGCTTGCATCGTGAAATTTGAAAACAAACCACTGGACGGTTGTTTTTAATTATACGTTACAATCCGGGAACCGCAATCAGCGGGCTCGTCGGTCATTGACGCAGATCAATTCGAGCTGCCGGCTTGGGTTCAAGGAAGGCCCTGATTTCTGGTAGAGCCGGTGACCGGCCCGTGGGAACACCCCTCAGATCTTTGAACAGAGCCTTTGAATGCTACCCAAGAAAGATGACGCGCCCGACAAGCGCCGCTACCTGTCCTCTGCCGCCAGAAAAGAAGAAATACTCGACGCGGCCTTGGTCGAATTCGCGGATCGGACGTACAACGCCGTGTCAATGGAGCGCCTGGCGGAATGCGCAGGCTTGTCCAAGGCTGGCATCTACGCCCACTTCAAAAGCAAGGAAGAAATTTTTCATGCCTTGCTCGAACGTACGACAAAGCAGATTTGCGATTTCCAGGGCTGGCTCCCGGATGAAGATCTGACGTTGCCAGAGCTGGTAGATGTCTACCTGGATCGCCTATACGCGACCTTTAGCTCCCCTGCCACGATGTCGATTTACCGGCTGCTTCTGGCCGAAAGCGCCAGAACACCAGAGCTGGTGCAGCGTTGGCACAACGAAGTTGCGCACGGACTGAAAGAGCGGGCGCAGCTCATCATCCAACGCAACATAGAACGGGGCATCATTCGCCCGGGCGTTTTGACCGAGCATTTCTTCCCGCTGGCACTTGCGCCCGCACTGCTGTGGCTGAACTCTTCGATGCTATCCAAGGGTGCCCCTTCCATATCGCTTGTACGACTGCGCGACGCGCATCGGCAACTACTGCTTGAACTTTTGGAGCCTCGATGAACCGGGTGGCACGCAAAACCAGACACATCCCCGCGCGCCTGCTGATCGGTTTTACTGTGCTGCTGCTGACGTCGTGGGGCGCACTGGCGCTGTGGTTTCAGGCTTCGCAGCATTCAGTGGTGCGATGGGTCGTCATTCTGGTGTGGTCGGCTTTGGGGGTGTCCGTTGTCTTGTCGCTGGCGGGCTTGTTTGGGCGAAGGCGTCGCAATATCACGGGATTTGTATTTGTGCTCGCAACGGCCTGCCTGCTCCTGTGGTGGGGGACGCTGCGGCCGTCGCACCAACGTGCATGGGCCGACGATGTCGCCCAGTTGCTGGAGGCCAGAGTCGAGGGCAACCATGTCCATCTGAAACATGTGCGCAACTTCGAATGGCGCAGCGAGACCGACTACACGCCGCGTTGGGAGAGCCGCACATACGATCTGGACCACCTGCGCAGCGCCGACCTGGTACTGTCCTACTGGATGGGGCCGCACATTGCTCACACGCTGGTGTCGTTCGGCTTCGACGGTGGTGAGCGGGTGGTGTTCTCGCTGGAAATACGCAAGGAGCGCCACGAGTCCTTCTCGGCGGTGGGCGGATTCTTCCGTCAGTTCGAGCAGGTCCTAGTGGCCGCCGACGAGCGCGACATCGTGCGCACGCGCAGCAATACGCGAGGCGAGGACGTTTATCTCTATCGGTTGCAGATGAGCCAGGCGAATGTCCGAGCGTTGTTTCTGGAGTACCTGCTCGCGGCCAATGAATTGCAACGCACACCGCGCTTCTACAACACGTTGACCAGCAACTGCACGACTATCGTATTCGAATTGGCTCGGCTCATTGCGCCCGCGTTGCCGATGGACTATCGCCTGCTGCTGTCCGGCCACTTTGCCGAATACGTTTACGACCTGCACGGTCTGACGCCCGGTCATCGCTACGCGGAACTGCAGGCACGGGGACACATCAACGAGCGTGCCCTTGATTCCGACGCGTCAGGTGACGACTTCTCGATGTCGATTCGGCAGGGTGTGCCAGGCATTCCCATCAACGAGATCCATCCATGACGTTCCCGCAGGCCTGCCGTCTCATGGCGTGGGTCGTCCTTGCCCCGCTTCTTCTGGGGGGATGCTCAATCCTGCGTGAATTCAGCCCAGTTGTAGAAGTTCGTACGCTTCCTGCCGGCGAGGCCATCGAAGCCAAGCGTGGCGACATCCTGACTCGTGGCAAGCTCAGCGATGCGACCAACCAGACCATCAGGGTGGCGGCATTGGATGCGCAGGCATGCGCAAAGCCGATCTCAACGGATTGTGTTCAGGCCCTGGCCGCCGTGACCGGCGTTGGCACGGACCGGCGCCTGGCGGCGCTGTCCGAACTCTGGCTGGCGCAGGCAGAGGCCATGAAGCCCGGGCCAGAGCAGCAAGCCGCCTGGCTTGAGACCATTCGCTATGCCTATGCCTACCTGTTCTTCGGCGACCATGCCCCGGGAGAGCGAGCCTTCGAAGATCGCCAGACCCAGGTACGGGATTGGTACAACCATGCCGTCGAACGCGCCGCCACGGACATGTTTGAAGTTCGGCAGCAAATGCCTTCGCAGTTGCTGGTGCAGACTGGCTGGAATATTGCCGGATGGGAGCTGAAGTTGGATATGCGCGGCGCGCGCTTGCCGGGCAGTACGGCGGTGCCAGCCGAACTGCTACCAGCCTCGTCCCTGTCTTTCCGCGGATTGCGCAGCCTCTACCGCCGCGACGGTTTCGGCGCCGAGCTGGTGGCGGTCATGCCGGACGACACCCTGACCGCTGCCCCCACTCGGGATGGCCGCCCAGCGGCCAGACGCAACCAGCGACCGCCACCCTGGAGCGAGATGCCCGCGCCGTCCATGACGGTTCTGCTGCACCCGGAGGGGGATGACCTGGGCAGCGTACTGCACACCCGCACCGTCCGTTTGACGGTGCATGACCCCTATGTGGAGTCGGCCATCATGCTGCGCGGGCAACGTGTGCCACTGGCGGCCAATTTTACCGCCGGCTACGGCGTGTGGCTGGCGCGTGCCCAGTTCAACCGGCAATCGCTGCGCAGCCTGCTTGGGCGCGAGGGCGGCATCGACCGCCCCCACGTCTACCTGATGCAGCCCTACGACCCGAACAGGCGGATCATCGTCATGCTGCATGGACTGGCCAGCAGTCCGGAAGCCTGGGTGGAGCTCGCCAACGAAATTCTCGGCGATGAGGCCCTGCGCCAGCATTACCAGATCTGGCAGGTCTACTACCCGACCAACATGCCCATTGCGTTGAACCACACCATGATTCGCAGGGCGCTCGAGGATACGCTGGCGCATTTCGATCCGTCTGGCCAGGCGTCCGACTTCGTGCTGGTGGGGCATAGTATGGGCGGCGTCATCGCGCGGTTGATGGTGTCGTCAAGCGATCAGTCGCTGGTGCAGCTGGCTTCGGATCAAGGTCGGTTGACGCCACAGCAGATCAGACGCATAGATCCGATGTTGCGCTTCGAGCCCTTCCCAAAGGTCAGTAGTGCCATCTTCATCGCGGCACCGCACCGGGGCACGGCGTTCGCAGGCGGACGCCTGGGGCGCTGGATGGCAGGATTCATTCGCTTCCCCGTTACGGTGCTCGAAGAACTCGCCCACACACTGGCGCCCAATGCGGCGGCCAGCAGCCATGAAAGCCTGGGGCATATCCCCAATAGCATTGACAACCTCGACGAGAACGATCCCTTCGTGCGCGCGGCGGCGAGTTTTCCAATTTCTACCCAGGTGCGCTATCACTCGATCGTGGCCCAAGCTGATCCCCAAGTGGCCCTCGTAGATTCCGATGATGGTCTCGTGCCCTACCGCAGCGCTCATCTTCCCGGCGCACAATCCGAGAAAGTCATCATTTCGGGGCATAGCGTGCAACAGAACGCGGCTGCGATCCTGGAAATTCAGCGCATTCTGAGAGAGGACATAGACTTGCGGGAAGCGCGTTCCATGCAGCGTTAGACCTTGGGCAAGCATCATGAGAGTCCGAAGCAGCCAGCCCTCAGTTAGCCTTGCCACCAATGCTTATTCGGGCTTCATTGAGAGATAAGGGTTGTTGGGCGGAATCTCGGCGAGTAGCTGGAAGGCATCTTCCAGTAGATAACCATGCAGTTGGCGAGATTTCCTTGGTCCAGTGACTTCACAGGTCCAGATGTTCAATCCGTTCGATTGTTTGCGATGTAGTTGTAGCCGCTCGAAACGCTTCTGCACCCACTGCCAATCCTGCTGGCTCTCCTGCTTGGCCAACGTCGCTACCTGCAGGTGTTCCTGTGCGTATCGCTGAAACACGCCTGGGCTCACCAGATATGCAGTATCACTCACGGTATGCACGAGTGCCTTCGCGTCGTTGATGATGAGTCGGCGCGAGGCGATTCCCTGTTTCAGCCATGCCATGAAATGCTCTCCGGATGGCTGCGCGGCAGCGGATGGTGGCGCAGCCGGTGGCACAGGCGATGTTAAGTCCGAAGCTGGCATGGAGGTGTCGAATTGGGTGGCGTCTGCATCACGCGAGATGGCCACCGCATTCTGGTGCATGCCAGCCGAATCGCTCTTGCCCACCATCGCCAGCATATCCTCCAGCACGTCGGGCACGTCGGGCACGGCCCGGGACGCGGACGGCGGGACCAGGGCACTGCCGCTTTCCTCCGGGCGTGTGTCCTGACCTTTCGCGAGCAGCGTCTCAACGACTGCCGGCTGGGCGACCGGTAAGGCGTCGATCTCCACCATTCCAGCGAACAGCGCCGGCCGCTCGCCGGGCTCCCAAATCAGCGCAGGTGCCAGCCGCAACAGGGTGAACGAGTGGGACCAGCCGGTGGAACTGGTCACGGTCGCGCGCCAGATCGCCTTGCCGTCGGCCGTCGGCTGCAACATGCCGTGGTCCTGGAGCACATTGAACACTGCGGTGTTGTTCGCAGGGATGCCATCGACGCCCTGGGACAGCAGGTGCGCGCGCAGCTTGTCCGAGACCGTCTTGCTCACCAGCCACAGAGCGTCGTCGGTGAGCCAGCCATCGGAGGCTTCGGGCTGGTTCAGTTTCAGCTCTTCCTTGAGCAGGTAGCGCAGCCCGTTGACCAGCTTGCGTTGGAGCGAGTGCTTGGGCGCGGCCATGGCGCGCGCGGGATCGCCGCCCAGTTCCTGGGCGACGGAGGCGCGGTCGGCCTGCACGACCAGTTCGCCCAGCACCCCGGCGTGCTCGTACTGCCCGGCCAGGACGTAGAGCAGCGGCGCCCACAAGGATGGATAGCCACTGAGCCAGTCCAGCAGATCGCGGTCGAGCAGTTGCCGGTAGAGCAAGCCTGTCGCGGCGCTGTGGAGCCGATACTCGCGGTCGGAGTTGTAGCGGAAGCGGTACGGCTGGTGCAGCGGGCCGTGCCACGGATGCCAGGTGCTGCCATCGGCCAGCTCGACGTGCAGATCAACGGCTACCTTGCCGATGTCGTGGAGCAACGCTGCATAGGCGACGGCCGCAGTCCAGGCTTCGGCCTGCGCCGCCTGGTCCTCGGGACTGGCGCCGATGGGCAGCAGATGGGACTGCCGCAGCTTCAGGCTGTAGGCGACGATTTCGAGACCATGGTCGAGCATGCCGCCGAGGTATGCGTGGTGGTGCGCTTCGGAGGCCGGGAAAGCCTGGACCAGCTCGGCGTAGCGCTCCAGTGGCGTGCGGTAGAGGGTGGCGAATTGCCTGCGCGAGAGCGAGGTGCGCTGCCAGATGTGTTCCAGCAGCTTCTGCCGGCGCGGGGTGGCCAGCAGCGATGCGGCCGACTCCGGCCGCGTCAGCCCCTTCGGGAGGTCGGTGGCGGGGGCTGGCGACGGCGCGGCAGCGACCGGGGGTCGTTTTCGCTGGAACAGGGAGAGCATGTCGGTGTCCTGATGGCGGGCCGGGCGGGAGGCCTTTTTGCCTTTTCGGGGTAGGGCCTTTCCCCTTGCACCCCATTCCCTTGCCGTTTCGACCCTTTGGCCTTTGACCGTTTCGGTATAGCGGGGCCTGGGCTGCGGCTCCAGCGTCAATGTGGAACCCGCACGAATGGATTGGATGGCGACCAGGCGCTGGTCGCGGCCTATGCTGCCGGGACGCCACCCTCGCCAGGTAGGCTCTCACTCATGCGATCAAGTTGACAAATGCGACAAAGGCGACTAGAGTGAAACCTGTCTCAAACCTACCTGGGAGATGACCATGCCCACCGCCATTGAATTCATTGCCGACCGTCTGCCCCGCGTCACGGTGGAGGATGTGCGCCGCTTCGCGGATACCGTCGAAATCCGGGATGCCCCGGCTTTCGCGGCCGAGTTGCAGGCGTTCATCCACGAGCGCGTCGAGGCGGTGACGCTGCCTGCCAACCTGGAAGGTGAAACGGTGGTGCAGGCCTTGCAGCGCAAGGCGGGCGCGTTGCGCTCCGACACGCGCTGGGCACCGGCTGAAACCGATGTCCAGCGAGGCCGCGCCGTGCTGCTGGAAGCCTTCAACCAGCCGGACAACCTGCCGCCTGCCGAGTTCGCCAAGCTGGCGGACAAGTCGCGCCAGCAAATCTACAAGGACATCCTCGCCCGTCGGCTGCTGGCGCTGAACGTGGGGCCGCGCGGCCAGAAGCTGCCCGACTGGCAGCTCGACCCGGTGAAGCAGCAGTTGACCCAAACCGTGCTCCAGGAGGTCGAGGGCATCGACCACTGGACGATCTACCGCGCGCTGTCCGAACCCCTCGAAGGCCTGGGTGGTCGCTCGCCGGTGGATGCGGTGACGCATGGCACGATCGATGACGTGGCCGAGGCCGTGTTCAACGTGCTGGGCGTCCAGGTGCATTGAAGCGAGATCGCCATGAGCCACGAGCTGCCTTCGTTCCTGATCGATGCCGGTGAACTGCTCCAGCATGTGAGCCGCGTCGTCTATCGGGGCAGCCCGCTGTACTATGGCCGCAGCAGCACGAATCGCTACGATGATCCAGCGGGGGCCTACGGCGTGCTCTACCTGGGGCGCGACCTGCCCACGGCGCTGATGGAGTCGGTGTTCCACAAGCATCAATGGCTTGAAGACACGAGGCGCTCCACCGCCCTGAAGGAGGTCAACGCCCGGATGGTGCGCGCAGTAGGCGTGCTGGACGACGTGCTTCTGGCCGATCTCACGGCGCCGGGCGTCATGGCGGGCTACTTCGGCCTGAACCTGGAGCAGTTGGCCAGCCGCGACTACACGCACACGCAGCGGGTGTCCGCCCAGGTGCATGCGATGCTCGGAGATGACGGCCAGGCGCTGTTCGACGGGGTGCTCTATCCGTCGCGCAACAACTATCCCGCCGCGAGCATCGCCCTGTTCGAGCGGGCGGGAGCCAAGGTCAGCGTTGTCGAGGACATCGACCTGGTTGACCATGTGGACTGGCCGCGCTTCGTCGCCACCTACCGCGTCGGCGTAGAACCCGATCCAGGCCCGTTGGGGCCAGACGACGAAGCGTCCTGAAGCAGCAAGAAATCACATTGAAGCCGCAAACCGAATGAAGTGGAGCAAACTGGAATAGGCATTCCTCAGCAGCAGGAGACGACCATGAACACGACGACCCGCACCAGCACCGCAGAACGCTTCGGCCGCGCCTTTGGCCGCGGATGGCGTGCCTGTGCGCGCGGCGAACGGCGGGCGTCGAACTGGTTGGTATCCAAGGGGATGCCGCGAGCTGGCGCGACCGTGTGCGTGTGGGTGGTCAAGCTGGCTGTACTGGGAGTGCTGCTCTACGTTGCGTTTTGGTTCGCACTCGTGCTGCTGGGCGTTGCGGCGGCGGGATGGGCTGCTGCTGCCAATACCTCGGATGAAGACGAGTGGCCTTTCACCGACCTCACCGAGCTGCGCAAGACGCCGGGCTACGACCCCAACCTGTACAACGACACGTCGCACGAGTTGTACACCGACGACTGACCGGCCTCGCGCTATTTCAGCTTTCCTCCGGTGAGCGCCCCGGCACCCTTGCCGCCAGCTTGGCCGGCGCTCTTGCTGCCATCGGAAAGCCCCTGGATGACGTGCCCGGCCCGAATCCCAACCCAGGTAAGGCTCGCCAGCCAGAATCCCGGCAGAACCAGGAACATCGTGCCCATGACGAACATCAGGAGCATGTCGCCGAAGGCGTTGTTCAACCCTACCAGCGGGTCAAAGTTGGTGTGCGGCCGGTTCCAGCCAAAGCCCCAGCCATAAAGCGCGTCCAGAATCGTTGAATCGATCCAGCGTGCGAGCTGGAACCAGAAGTCCGTGAAGAACAGCGCGAACTGCACGACGCTGACAGTGACGACCGTCTTCAGGTCGTAGGTGCCCACAACCAGCACGAGCGGGATGCAGATGACCAGCGCCATCTTCAGTAAGGTGAGGATCATGGGCAGGGATTGGCGCACGACATCCATGGCAGGAAACGCGGCAATCGCGCCTACTGCCATCCCGACGTCGCCTGTGGCGCGCGTCACGATGTTCGGCAGGGTCTTGTCGATCTGGCCGCCGTAGTCCGTATAGACGCTGCCCTGGTTCAATTTCTGCTGCCGGGGTGACGCGATGGCGCGGATCACCGAATCGTCCACCTCGGCCCGGCTGAGGAACCCGGCCCAGCCCGCCAGGCGATTCAGCAGGCTCGGGTCCACCTGACCCAGCAGCCGCGCGCGCAGTCCGTTACTACCGCCGGACCACCACTGCCTGCAGGTCGGGTAGCCGCCACCATTGGCAACCTGTGCGAGCCCTGCATCGCGGGTGTCGTCATAGGGCCATGCTTCGCGCGCCGTGCTGGAGCGGTAACTGTCGTAGTAGCCACCCGTATCCGTGAAAAAGCGCGAGCCGATCCAGGTGACGTCGTGCATCTGCTGCTCATCGAGATCCGGGCGCTGCATGAACAATTTGGCCCGCGCAGGCCCATAGCAATCCCGCGAGAAGTCCGCGACCTCCTGAGCCAGTACTGGGTCGTCAATGCGCGTCGCATCGATCTCCATCCTCATCTGCCGCAGGTCCGTACCACACGGGATCGCCGCTACCGAGGCGCTCGTGACGGCGCGCGAGAGCGCGTGCATGAAGGCCCACCAGACCGGCACCTTCGCCGACTGATTGTTGATGGTGCTGAAAGACTGCGACCAGCCGGTTTCCGTGGGCTGCGGCACGCTGACTTGGCATTGTGCCGAGCGCGAGCTGTCGTACTGGATGGTGCTGAGGTCCACGTCGATGAACGGAATGCCCGCGAACATCACCACGACGATCGCGACGAACACCCGGTTCTCGATACGGGCGGCACTCAGGACGCCTTTGTTGCCCTCGTCAGCGCCTTCCGCACGGGCCTTCAGCCACTCCTGCACGACGATGGCGACGAAAGGCAGCGCAAACACCCCGCTGGACACCAGCACGGCCCAGATGCCGTTGTTGACGATCCAGGACACGAGGGTGAGGTAGTACTCCAGATAGTCGGTCGTGAAGAGCGTCATGGCCCCGATCTCCCCTCAAGCGGCCTGCATCAACAGGCTGGTTTCCAGCGCGACGATGGCGACGACGCCGGCGACCTCGGTGCGGATCAGCCGGCGCCGCGCCTGCCCATCTGTCCCGCTTTGGTCTTCGCGGGCCAGCACCCGGCGGCGCATCCAGAACCATCCATAGGCCGTTGCCGCGTACACGCACAACCGCCAGATGAAGAAATACCCTGCGGAGGCCGCCAGCCACCGTTCCCAGCCTGCAACGCTGCCGACCAGGTAGATGCCCGCGACGTTCGCTCCCACGGCAGCGGCAACGATCAGCACCAGCCACAGCAGCGTCTTCGCCGCGCGCCGGTTGAACAACCAGTGCAGCGGCCGCCAGGCCATGCGCACCGGGCTCATGGCCGGCTCCCCGGATTGCCCTTCTGGAGCTGGTCGAGACGGTCCGGCACCGGATCGCCCTCGTAGATGCCGCGCGAGCCGGCCGCGCGCGTGCCGTGGCGCTGGATGATCGCCATGGGCGAGTTGTTCGCCAGCTCGCGCCGCAGCTCCAGTTCGGTCTTGAGGTTGCGAATCTCGCGGTCGAGCGTGTCGCTCTCGTGGTTCACGGCCTCCACGGCAAGCTCGTTCGCCGCGACGTTGGGCTCCTTCTTCCCCGTGAGCAGCGTGCGCTGCAGCAGCAGCGCCTTCTCCAGCACGGATGCGAGCGCGACCTCGGACGCCAGGCGCTGCGACAGCAGGTGCTGGTCGGGCTCGTCGCGCAGCGCCTCGATCACGCCGCGCGTGATGGGCAGCGACGCACTGCCGGCCTCGCGCAGGTTCTCGGGCGTCGTGTTCTTCGCCTTGGAGACGAGATCCTGAAGCACCTGGAGCTTGGTGTCGTATTCCTCTTGGATCAGCGGCGTGAGGCCGACGCCGGGCGTCGTCTCGGTCTTTGTGCAGGCATCGCACGTGCGCTGTTCTTTCTCGCCAAGCACGCGCGTAGCCCACTCGACGGCCGCCTGCGGCGAGGTCCAGGTCTGGCATGAGAGACTGGCACAACTGGCCGGCGCGATCGAGGACGTGTCGGTCACGCCGCGGCCATTGACCAGGTTGTAGCCGGCGCGGGTCACGTCGCCGACGATCTTGATCGCGGACTGGCCGGAGCCGCCCGCATTGCTGCCTCCGACCCAGGGCACGCCGTCGTTGCCGCGGCGCGTCTCTGCTTGCTCGATGGCCGATACCGCGTCCGTGCTCGACACGGCATCGCGCAGCGCCAGCCCTTCGGCCATCTGGCTCCAGCCGAGCTGGCCGCCTGCCGTTTCGGCCATCTTCTCGGCCATGGCACGGCACGTCAGCTTGCTGCGGTCGAAATCCAGTCGCGCCTGCAGCACGCCATTGGTGAGCAGGTTGTACAGACCGGGATCGGCCCGCTGGATGATCAGCGCAGGTAGAGACGCTACGGCGCTCGTGGCGCTCTGAATGACGTTGCTCATGATTTGCTGGAAGCCGTTGGTGATGCCATTGAGTTGATTCCTCAACGTGGTCTGGATGCTCATGTCACCGCAGATCAAGTTGCTGTTCCAACCCACGCCGACGCCGAGGGAGCGCATGCC
The DNA here is from genome assembly GCF_021606625.1 of Pseudomonas sp. PA-4-8C. Classification (NCBI taxonomy): domain Bacteria; kingdom Pseudomonadati; phylum Pseudomonadota; class Gammaproteobacteria; order Pseudomonadales; family Pseudomonadaceae; genus Pseudomonas; species Pseudomonas sp. PA-4-8C. Next base: position 13,938 of record NZ_WKCD01000036.1, on the reverse strand, counting down.
AGCCGCACGTCCCATCGACACGGCGTTGCCGCCGCCGATCGAGTACATGACGTCATCGCCGATGACACTGCCGCTGGTTTGGTATCCCAGTTGACCCCAGGCCACGCCGCTGCCCAGCGCGAGCGCGCAGGCCAGCGCCAGGACGATCTTCGTGCGACGTGCCCGGCGGGAGAACGGATTGAATACAGGACGGAACTTCATGGCACCACCTCAGAGGAAATCGACGCTGCCCAGGAACACCTGGCCCCGGCGTTCGCAGCAGGCATACGGCCGCCACAGCGCCCATGCGTAGTCGCCTTGCTGCGCCTGGGTAAGGAAGCCGCTGCGCGGGAAGACCGTGCAGGACGAGGACAGGACTGGCGTGAGTTCTTGCCACTTGCCGGTGGAGGCATCGCCTTCCATCAGCGCGCCGGCCGGCCAGTAGCCGTCGCGGGAGTTGGCAAGCAACGGCTGATAGACGTGGATCTGCCCGCGGCGCGTGACGACATCGCCCGCACGCTGGGCCACCACTGCGCCGGCCTTAAAGTCGTCGGTCTGGTGTAGGAAGCCGCCACGGGGATACACGTTGCCCCACAGGTTCATCGTGGTGCGTGCGCCGACCTCACGCCGGCCCGGAATCAGCGCCTCCGGGTAAGTCATCTCGGGCACGTTGTAGCGCCAGGCCAGCGTGTCCAAGGTGCTGAGCAAGTACGGCATGAATGCCGTGCCCGCGCCCTCGCAGAAGTAGCCCGACGACGAGACGAACTGGTTGAACACCTCGGCGCCGGGGTGGCCGATGACGTCCGCGTTCTTGAATTTGGCGAGGTTGTTTTCGTGATCCTCGTTCGTCGTCCCGTCGCCGCCCGCCTGGGCGGACGGATTGGGCGTGCTCATTGCCCGGACTTCGACCCAGGGGTTTTCGCCGGTATTCGAGTACGACGACACCACTGCATCGGGGATGTAGTGGCGCACCTTGATCGACGTGCGCACCGTGCAGCCCGTCCAGGTGCAATAGAGCCAGTAGCAGATGCCGACGACGCGGTATTCGAGGCAATCGGGCGATGCCACCGAGCTGATGATGGTGGCGGTATTGAGGGCATAGCTACCCGTGGCGCTGAGCAGCAGCAACGAAGCCACGCCAGCGCGCAGGCGGCGCATCAGGTCGAATGCTCGGGTCACGGCTGGTGCCTCCGGTGCTGCTCGATGCGCGCGACAGCGCGAGCCACATCCGGCTCGCCATAGACCACGTAACGCTGGTCCACCACGACTGCTGGGAGGCTGGTGACGCCCAGGCTCCATGCGTCGGTGACGCCCTGATATGCGGAGGCGATGCGGCGCTGGAGGTCGGCGCCGCCGCTTGAGAGCCGGCGCTTGACGATGGCCGTCGCCTGTTCGGGATCGGTGGGCAGTTCCGCTGAAAGCCCCGCTTCAATCCTGTGGGCTTCGTCCAGCTCGATCAGCCGCTCGCCGCCCATGGTCTTGACCGGGTGGCGGCTGTCGGTGACGACCACCACGTCGGCGGCGAAGGTGGCCGGGCTGAAAACGGCCAGGGCGGCCGGCAGCGCAACGGCCAGGCCGAGGGTTCGCCAGCCCGACGCGAACCGGAAAAGAGATGCTGGCATGTCGCGTGCCCCCTTGAAATTGATCAGAGCCGTAGTCAAACGCGAAGCCGATGCGGCCCCAACAAACAATGCGCATCGCGCACTGCCCGCATACCTGCTTGTCTCGCGCCCATGAAAAAGCGGAGGCCGAAGCCTCCGCGTGGATCAAGGTGCCGATGCCGCCGCTACAGCAGGCCGGATTCCGCAAACGAGTACGGCGTGCCTTGACCGACGATGATGTGGTCCAACACTCGTACATCGATGAGCGCCAACGCAGCCTTCAGGCGGTCAGTCAGAACGCGATCCGCGCTCGATGGCTCAGTGCATCCCGAGGGATGTTGGTGCGAAAAAATTACCGCACCGGCATTCAGCTCCAAGGCCCGTTGCACGACAACACGCGGATAAACCGAGGTCGAATCGAGTGTGCCCTTGAACATCGGTTCGTAAGCCAGCACCTCGTGCATGCTGTTGAGGAACACGATGGCGAAGATTTCATTGGGCTCGGCGGCCAGTTTCAGGCGCAGGTAGTCCTTGACGGCGGCGGGCCGTTCCAGGGCTGGCCCCTTCTTGAAGACCCTCTGTTCCAGCAACGCGATGGCTTGCCGGATGATCCAGTCATCAGATTGGGCCGCAGGGGAAAAACGTGACTCCACGCAAGAGTCGTTGACGACGAGAGACATGGCGAACCTCCAGAATGTGAACGGAGGACGCCACCTTGGGAGGGCAAGCCCTCCTGGGGATGGAAACAGCGGAACACGGTGCATCCACCACCGCGCGGCGGTGATTGTTCGCGGCCAGGATGCGAAAGCGAACGGGTAGCGGTCAGCGCGGCGAGCCGCGCCGTAGCCTTCAAGACCGAGGGCTACCTGGGCATGTCGCCGACAACGTCGGCAGGCATTTCGGATGTGGGAGTGGCGGGCGAACCCGGCGCGTCGCTGGCCATGTCCCCGGCCGCCAGCAGGTCCATGGCCGAGAGCAAGGCATCGCCCTCGATCGGCCCCTGCAGCAGGATGGCCTGGCCCGTCTGGCGATCGAGCAGTCGCAGCGACGGCGTGGCGGTCACGCCGCTCTTGGTGGCTTCCGCGGCCTGCGCGCGGATGGCCACGTCGGGGCGCTCGCTCGCCATGCACTGTTCGATGGCTGACGTTGTTTCGGGGTAACGCAAGCCATCGGGCAAGCCCTGGCCGTCGCTGCGCGTGTGGGCATAGACCCATTCGACCGCCTGCCAGAACGCCGCATGCCCGCCCGCTTCGGCGGCGCACTCGGCCAGACGTGCCTCGGCCGACGCGGCAGGCTCATGCGCGGCCAGCGGCTGGTGATGCCATTGCAGTGCGACGTCGGTGTTGTTGCCGACCCACCGCTTGAGCTGCGGGAAGTACTCCCGGCAGAACGGGCATTCCAGGTCGGCATAGAGCGTCAGCGTGAAACGGCCTTCCGCGTTGCCCATCTGCCAGGGTGGCCCGGCGACCTGCGCCGTGCTGACCGGCGCGGGCGACGGCGCTGAGGATTCGCCGGGCGTGCGGGACACCAGCCAGATCAGCAGCAGTGCAACCAGTGCAGCGGCCAATACCCAGGGCCAGCGAGGCCGCCAGCGACGACGGCAGAACGCCTGGACCTGCATCGGAATGGAAGGACGTTTCTGTTCCATGGCGTTCTCCGGTTTACGACAGTTCCAGGGCCGGCGACTCGATGCCGCGGGCCTGGTCGATCTTCTCGGCCACCTTGAAAGCCGCTTCCAGTTCGGTGCAGCCGTACTGCTGCATGAGCTGGTAGCGTTCGGCCTTCTCCTCGGGTTCTGTCTGCGCGAGGGCGAGGTACAGGCTCGGCGGCACGGCGCGGAACAGCACTTCCATGCTCTTGGAGAGGATGACGCCTTCGGTGAACTTTCCGGCTTCTTTGCGCGCCGACAGCATCAGCGCCTTCTGCGCGGGCGAGAGTTCGCGAAACCGCGCGATCTTCTCGACTTCATCGGGCGGCATGCTGAGACAGATCCACCACTCGATCATGTTGAGCATGGGCTCCGCGGCGCGCGGCAGGTCGTCGATGTTCTGCGTCGCGAGCCAGAACCAGGCCCCCAACTTTCTCCACATCTTTGTAATTTTCACGACGTAGGGCGCGAGCAGCGGATTCTTCGTGATGATGTGGCCTTCGTCGGTGACGTTGATGATCGGGCGGCCCAGGTACTGGTCGCGCTCGGCGATGTTGTTCACCGTGCTGATCAGGCTGATGTAGGCGATGGAGAGCTGGGCGTTGTAGCCCTCGCGGGCGTAGGTCGCCAGATCGACCAGGGTGATGTCGGCTTCGGGCCACGGCGTGCCGTCGCGGTCGAACATCTCGCCGTCCGTGCCTTGGCAGAACATATCCATCGCGTCCGCCATCTCCAGCAGCCGCACGCGCCGCATCTCGGGCAGCGTCGGGTCCTGGCCGCGCGTGCGCAGCGCGTTGCGCACGTCGCGCGTGAGCACCGTGCGCTTCTCGCTACCACCTCCACCGTGGCAGTGCTCGGCGGCGTCGAGGATGCACTGGCGGATCAGCGAGCGGTCGGCCCGCGTCATCCGGGCCTCCTCCTTGTCCTCGCCGCCCGTGATCATCAGCCGCGCCGTGATCTCCAACTCGCCGAGCACATCGCGCTGCTCGTCCGCATCCATGGCCGAGGCGTCAAGGGGCAGGTCTTCGTCCAGCGCGTCGGCGTCGAGGGTCTGCACGTCACTGGGCGTTTCGATCAGCCGGCGCGCATCCGCGAACGGTGCCAGGCTGATGCCCGAGCCTGGGGACAGCTTGACCCGGTTCACGGTCAGGCCCAGGCGCTTGGCGAAATCGCTGAACAGGCCGAAGCTGTTGCCGGCCTCCACGATGAACAGCCGCGGGCGGTATATCGCCGTGACCTGGTTCAAGAGGTTGTTGAGCGTCGCTGACTTGCCCGAGCCGGTAGGGCCGAACAGGAACAGGTGGGCGTTCATCTGCCGATCCAACCTGTTCAAGGGGTCAAACGTAATCGGGCCGCCGCCGCGATTGAACATCGTGATGCCAGGGTGTCCCGTACCTTGGGCGCGGCCCCATACCGGCGACACGTTCGCGATGTGCTGCGCGAACATCAGTTGGGTGTACCACCTGCGCCGATCCTGGCCGGGGTTGTAGCAGCACGGCAGCCAGCGCAAGTAGCTGTTGAGCGGTGCCACCTCGTCGTCTTCGCGCACCGGCTGCAAGCCGGCGTTGAGCATCACGTTCGCCAGGTCCAGGCCGCGCCGGTCCAGTTCCGCTTCGTCGCGTCCGCGCAGGTAGAACGCCAGCGTCCCGCGGTAGAGCTTGTGCGCGCTGCCGATCAGGGAGCGGGCTTCCTGCACGTCCTTGAGCGTCTGCTCCGACGCCAGCGTCTCGCCCACGGCCTTCTTCGCCAGGTGGTTGAGATCCGCTTCCAGGACATCCTGCGGCGTGGCGACCATCGTGAGACAAATCAAGGTGTCTTCCGGCATCTGGTCGAACAGCGTGTTGATGGCATCCCCTTTGCGGGTCTCGCCGGTCAGGTGTCCGGTGCCGGGCGGCATGCGCAGCCGGTCTGTGATCAGCACGCGGTGCGGCATGCCGTCGAAGTACCAGGTGCCATGCTCCACGTCGGAGCGTGGCTGGCCGAAGAACAACCGCTGGCTGAAATCCCGACCGCTCGCCAGTTCGATCTCGCCGTCTTCGGTCTCGTCGGGGTAGCGCGCCAGCGCGTAGAAGCGCTCCCGATCCTCTGCACTCGGCCCGAGCATCGCGGGGCGCGGATTGAACCACCGCAGCAGCCAGTCGTGGACGTCGGCCGCGACCATGCGCCGTGCCTGGATGCCGGCGTTCGCCAAGCCGCCGGACAGGCGGTCGCAGACGATGTTCAGCATCTGCTCGGGCGTCTGGCCGCGGCGGCTTGCCTGCCCGGTGGCACGGCGATAGATCACCATGCGCACCCGCCGCGTCTGGCCGCGCCAGCGCAGCCGCGTGACCACCGTGTCCTCGAACAGGCCGCCCGGCTTGGCGACCGCGCGCAGATGGTGGCCGAAGAAGCGCAAATAGAACTCGGTGAAGGCCGTATCGCGGGCGCGCGGCTGCACGTAGTCGCGCAGGGTCTGCATGTACTGGTCGAAGCTGGGCTCGTCCTGGGCGTAGAGCTGGAGCACCCAGGGGTTTTCGTCCAGCTCATCGAACGAGTCCTGGAGCGCGTTCTCCAAGGCATCGCGGGCATGCGCGAGCCAGCCGGGTTCCCGGCCCTCGGTGCCCAACGGCACCAACTCGTAGAAGGCAGCGACCGACTGCCCATCCTCCAGCAGCATGGACTTCGACTGCGGCAGGAACTCCACCCAAGGCAGCAGTTCCGCGAGCGACGGTGCGACGTCGTACAGCGCCTGCTCGTCGGCTACCGTCGCCGGCCTGCGGCCCTGGACCGCTGCGCCGGGTTCGGGGATGCCGGCCTGGCGTAAGGCCTCGACGTGGCGCTGCCAGCCGTCCGGCTGCTCGTCACCGCCAGCGCCGGATACGGCCAGCTTTGGCCAAGGGAGCTTCCAGCGCATCAGTAGTCCTCCACGCGCTCGCCCGGCATGGCGTACTGCACGCGCTGGTACAGCGGGAAAACCGTCGTGTAGCCCGGCACGGGAACGGGGTCCGTGCCCGCCAGGTGCGGAAACACGTACATCCCCAGGTCGGGATTGGGCAGGCGCTGGAACTGGCGATAGACCTCGTTGCGCGCCGTGCGCGTGTAGCGCACCTGCTCGGCGGGTGCGGCCTGCACGTCGGCCCGTACATTGGCTTCCGTCAGCGGCCGGCGCAGGCTCTGGCGGGCATCGAGCAACTGCCGGCGTGCGACCTGGCCGGTGCCACTGCCGCCGCCACCTGTTTCCTGCTGCCAGATGTCCATCATGGTGCGGTCGCTATGGGTCAGCAGGTCTTCCTTGCTGGTGGCGCAGCCGCCGAGCACAGCGACGGCGAGGGCCAGCACCAGGCCCTTAATCGAGTTCGAGCGCATGGCTTTCTCCTGCACGGTGATCGACGCGCCGGCCTTCGGGGTCGTGATCGATGGCGAGCGGCTTTTCGAGGTGGACGGCGACCTTGGCGCCGGGCTGCACATAGACGGCGGCGAAGGCCTGGCCGTAGAGCTTGTTGACCCAGGCCGACATGTCCCGCACGCCGCCCGCGAGGATCTGGCCGACCGCTTCCTGGCCGCTGATGCCCACGGTGCCGATGGAGCCGTCCGAGCCGACGTAGGACATGCGGCCGCTGTCGCTCTCGATGAGCGAGGCCACGCCGGCACCGGCCGCCGTGATCAGGGCCTGCGAGCCGAGGTATTGCTGGGCGTTGCTGCGCCGCTCGCCGCTGACGCAAGGGATGCCGTGCGGATCGCTGATCCAGCCCAGGCCGTCGCGCTGCTGGCTGTTCTGCTGGTTGTCTTCGCGGTCTTCGGGAATCGTGCGAATCGTGCCGTCGTTGAAGACGAACGTGATGCTGCGCACCTGGCCGCGCACGCATGAAAGTGTCCAGTCGCCCGACGCGGTGCCGCTGAACACGGCGCCGGCCACGTCGGGAATGTCGATGCCATTGGCCGTCAGGTTGTCCGGGCCGACCAGGACTTTGAACGGATACGGATCGTTGACGGTTCCGTCGATCGGCACGCGACCGATCAGCGCGGTCATCGCCACGGAGCCCATCAGCGTCGAGTTGGTCGGCACGGTATAGACCGGCTTGGCACTCTTGACGCCTGCCGCACGTGCGCCGGCGTTCGCCACGGTTTCCAGCGTGCTTTGCGCGGGGCCGAAGCTCGTCGGGAAGCTCATGCCGCTGCCCGTGCCACGACTGCCGTTGCGTCCCTCGGTCTTCTTCGCGTCGTCCGGTTCGACCCAGCGCATGCCGCCTTCCATGCCGGCCTCGTCGCCATCGCGCAGCCCCAGGCCTACGGGCAGATCGGCATGGCCGCCGCCGCGCCCGCCGATGCTGTCCAGACGCCGCTGCAGGTCGGCGAGCAACCCTTCGGTCTGCTGGCGCGCGCTGGCTGCCTGTTCCTGGTCGCGGCGCAGGTTGGAGCGCTCGGATTCGAGGGCCGAATTGATGCGCTGGTCGATGGAGTTCTCGCGCTGGCGCAGGCGCTGGTTTTCTTCGCGCTGCGACTTGTTGTCAGTCAGCGCGGTCTGAAGCTCGGTGCGCAACTGCTTCACCTGGGCGACGAGCGTTGCCACGGTATCGCGCGGGGTATCGCCTTCGATGCCCAACGCCTTCATTTCCTCGGGCGTGAGCTTGGAACCGGCATCCGCGGCGGGCGGTGCCGACGTGCTTCCACCCGAGAAGAGCCGGATGGCAACGAACAGCACCAGCAAGGCGACCGGGATCATCAGCCACTTGAGCAAGCCGTTACTGCGCATGGCGGGCCTCCTTGCCGTCGCCGTCGCCGGCTTCGGCTTCCGGCTGCTGCAGATGCAATGCCGGGTCGAAACGGTGGATCGCCGGCAGCGATTGCGCGAGGCCGTGCCCGCGCGTCACCAGGTACAGGACGGTCGTGTCCTCGGGCGTCCCGCGCGGTCCGAGCGCTTCGTGCTGGAAGGTGGCGGTGAGGAAATCGCCTTGCAGCACGCGCGGGTCGAGCGTGACCCAGCCGCTACTGCTGTTGGTCAGGCGCACGGCCGTGACCCACTGGTCTTCTAAACGCCACGACGCGAGCGCGACCGCGCGCACCGGCAGCGTCGGCATCAGCGTGCCGAGGTCGAGGTCGCGGCGCAGGTTCACCCGCATGACGCCCGGCAGTGGCTCCACCGTGCGCAGCGGCGCGTAGAGGTTCTGCGCGGCGAAGCGCGTCAGGACGACCGAAACTGGGGTTTCGCGCCGCGCCGCACGAGCGCCTGTCTGATCCTGAGCGCGTGCCGAGGCCTCATCGCCACCGACTGCTTGATCGCCGTAGCGCGCCGGGGTGCTGCTGCCCTCGACGATGCGCACCGGCTCCAGCTCGGCTTCGCCGTCCTTGGGCGGTTCGGCCGCGATGTCGAGCAGGATCAGCGCGCCCGTGTCGGCGTCCTGCAATTGCAGCCGCGTGGGCTCGATCGGTTCGCTTGCGCGCAGGTACACCGCGCCGCCTGCGCTCTGCACGCGCAGGCGTTCGCCCACGCCTGCGGGCACGCCCACACGGACGTTCCGGTCGATGAACACGATGCGCTCCTGGCCCACCTTCAGCGGTACCGCGAGCGGCATGCGTTCCCAGCGCAGAATCTCCACAGCATGGGAGACGGGTGCCGCTGCCACGGCCAGCAGCCCCAGCAGCACGAGTACAGGATGCTTCATGGGGTGTTTCCTCCTTGGGGCGCTTGCGGAGACAGGCCGCCAGGCGCCGGGCGCGTCGGCTCCGGTGCGCTGATGCGCTGGGGGGCACCGTCGTAGCAGTCGAGCGCCAGGCCGAACGGGTTGCGGGCGGGATCAACGTCCACCCGCGTGACCTTCACCGGGTAGCGCACAAGCGCGCGCTTGACCTGCTCGGCGCCGTAGTACTCGTCGGCGGTGATGTCGAGCGTCACCACCCAGTCGCGGTCGGAGACCACGCGCACGCGCGCCGTGGGGTCGTCGCCGTAGCCGCGGCCGGGGATTTCGTAGATGCCGCGCACGCGCTGGCGCAGCTCGCCCGTGCTGCGGCGGTAGTCGTAGTCCGCGCGCAGGAAGGCGTGGCAGGATGGGGTGAGGTACGGCGAGAGCGTGTGGAGGTTGCGCGGATAGTCCTCTTCGCCGTTCGTCGGCCAGCGGTTCAGGGTCTGGAACACGTAGAACGTGAACGCATAGACCGATTCGGGCGGCACTTCCCACCACTTACGGGTACTGCCGGAGCGCAGGTCGGGCGGGACGTGGATGGTCAGGTCGCGCGGCGCGCTCCACCAGCCGCCGCCCATGACCAGGGCGACGATGACCAGCGCGCCAGCCCCCAGGCGAAGCGTCTTGATGTGCGCCTGCAGGTGGGTGATCTCGTTCTTGAAGCGGCTCATCGTGCCCCCCTTGCAACGGACCTTCGGGTGGACCAGAAGCCGGAGTGCGAGATCAGCACGTGGCCGCCTACCCATCCCGCCATCAGCGGATGGCGCGTGGCGATGCGCCATTGCAGTTGCCGGTACAGCCAGGTATCGGGGCGCCCGCGCTTGAGCCGGCGCAGGATGCCGCCGCCGATGAAGACGCCCAGGGCCACGCCCAGGACGACGAACGTCGGCGCGATGGCGATCGTGCGGAACACCCAGGACAGCGGCGCACCGACCAGCAGGCCGGCGGCGCCGGACAGGCCGCAGCAGATCCACAGTTCGTCGGCGGTGAGGCCGCGCACGACCACGGGGTGGCGGTTGAGCCGGTGCGGAAGGAACGTGACCGTCCCGTCCGCACGGACGTGCTGCTGCTCGGACATACCGGCCTCGCCTTACAGGATGCCGGTGGCTTCGGTGAGCAGCCAGATGCCGATCACGAGCAGCACGGCACCGATCGCGACGGTGAGGCCGAACTGGCCCCAGGTCTTGCGGCCGGTGTGGATTTCGGCGTAGGTGCCGTAGGCGTGGTAGCAGACGCCGATAAACATCGACGCCACGACCAAGAGGGCCACGAGCATGATGATGTCGTAGCCATAGTTCCTGATCGTTTCCATGATGCCGTTGCCAGTGCCGCGGGTCGGGTTTTCCAACTGCGGCAAGCCTTGCGCGAACGACAGCGCGGGCAGCGCGGCGGCGCCCAGTGCCACAGCGGCGCGCTGGGCAAGACGGGAAGTGAGGATGCGGTTTTGCATGGTCGTGCCTTTCGGTTCAGGAGAGAAGAAAGAAGCTCAGGACGAGGTACATCGCGACAAAGCGGATGCAGACGCCGAGGAACTGGCGCTGGTTGAGGCGGCTCTCGGACCACCCCACGTAGGCCGTTCGGATGGCCCAGACGCCCCAGACGAGAAGCACCGCGAACACGGCGCCGACCAGGACGGTCGCCATCGCCGAAGGCGCGATGCCGCTGTTGGCTTGAAATGCCGAGACCTGGGCGCCGTTCATTGCTTGCCCTCCGCAGTCGTCGTCGGCGATGGCGAAGCGGACCGCTCGGTGCGGTAGTCGCCGGCCAGTTCGGATGGGTCGCGCGGCTGAGCACGCGACGGTGTGAGATGGGCCTGGATGCCGGCGCGCACGCGCGCCAGGTCAGCCAGCAGCCGCGGGTAATCGAAGTGGTAGCGCTCGCCAGGCTGTACGGGGGCATGCGCGGCGCTGTCGGCGACGGTGCGCTCCAGCGCATCGAGTTGGCGCAGTGCGGCGACCAGCTCCTGGCGCTGTGCGGGGGACTCGGCCGCCGCCATCGGGGACTGACCCAGCAGGAGGGCCGTCACGAGAAAAATGGGCACGCCGCGATGCGCGGCGCACTGCCAGATCGGAGCCAACATCGTGCCATTCCTGTGTGATCAGCAATGGGCAGATCGTGGCGATCAGGAAGACTTCATGCTGCAAACAATAGGAACTGTGCGGTAACCGGGTTATTGAGTGCGGCGAAATTCATCGTCTGGATAGTGATCACGCAAGATGTATTAATCGATAGAATTGGCTAAACTTGGCAAACGACGGCTATGAAAAACCAACCAAAATGGTTTGCAGATGACTGGCGCTGAAAGCGAAATCCTCACGCTTGAAGAGGTCGCGGCTTACCTCAAAGCAGGGAAGAGGACGGTCTATCGATTGGCGCAGGAGGGAAAAATTCCGGCCTTCAAGCTGGGGGGGACTTGGCGTTTCCGCCGTTCCGATCTTGATCGCTGGATTGCCGAAAGCACCAACAAGCAGAAGCCGGGGGCCTGAGTGAGCCTTTGCCACGCTTTCCACCACATCAAGTCCGAGACAGGACAAGGGGAGAATCGCCGTTGACGACGCAGCAACCTTTGACGCCGCATCAAAGCCAGTACGTCGCGTGGCTGCTCACCCGCCGCGCGGCGGGCGACTCAGTGGAGTCGCTGGCCTCGACACTGGTCGATTCGCAGGTCGATCTCAACCCGCATCAGGTTGACGCAGCCCTTTTTGCCTGCCGCAACCCGCTTTCGCGTGGTGTCATACTGGCCGACGAAGTGGGTCTTGGCAAAACCATCGAGGCAGGCTTGGTGATTTCACAGCGCTGGGCGGAGAGACGGCGCAAGGTGCTCATCATCGTCCCGGCCAACTTGCGCAAACAGTGGCATCAGGAGTTGCAGGACAAGTTCAGCCTGCAAGGGCTGATCCTCGAAGCCAAGAGCTACAACGCCATCCGCAAGCAGGAGCGGAAAAACCCGTTTCTGATGTCCTCCGGCCCGATCATCTGCTCCTACCAGTTCGCCAAGGCGAAGGCCAAGGACATCAAGGAGATCGAGTGGGACTTGGTCGTCTTGGACGAGGCCCATCGCCTGCGCAACGTCTACAAGACCAGCAACGTCATCGCCAAGACGTTGAAAGACGCAATGGCGCACGTCCATTCCAAGGTGCTGCTCACTGCCACGCCTTTGCAGAACTCGCTGGTCGAACTCTATGGTCTCGTCAGCATCATCGATGATCGTGTATTCGGCGACCTCGACAGCTTCCGCGCGCAATTCACCTCCAGCGGGCGCGATCAAGCCTTCGGAGCATTGCGCGAACGGCTGGCCACCGTCTGCAAACGCACCCTGCGCAAGCAGGTGCAGCCTTACGTCTCCTACACGGCGCGCAAGGCCATCGTGCAGGAATTCACCCCGTCAAACGAGGAGCAGGAACTGTCCCGCCTCGTCGCCGACTACCTGCGCCGCCCCAACCTGCAAGCGCTGCCGCAAAGCCAGCGGCAACTGATCTCCCTCGTCTTGTGGAAGCTGCTGGCGTCCAGCACGCACGCCATTGCGGGCGCGCTGGAAACGATGGCCAAGCGCCTGCAAGGCGTGCTCGATGCATCGCCGGTGGTCGATCTGACGGACGAGCTGGACGAAGACTACGAGTCGCTCGATGAGGTTGCTGACGAAAGCGGCGCCGAGGAGTTCGCCGACGGCGAGGACGACCCGGCAGCGGATGCTGCCGGGCCTAGCCAAGAGGAGCGCACCGCCATCTCCAACGAGATCGACGAGCTGCGCCACTTCAAAACGCTGGCCACCAGCATCCGCGACAACGCCAAAGGCAAGGCGCTACTCACCGCCTTGGACAAAGCATTCGCCGAACTGAATCGGCTGGTCGCGGCCAAGAAGGCCATCATCTTCACCGAATCCAGGCGCACGCAGGATTACCTACTGAGCCTGCTGGCGGACACGTCCTACGGCGACGGCATCGTCCTCTTCAACGGCACCAACAGCGACGCCCGCGCGCAGGCCATCTACAAGGACTGGATCAAACGCCACGAAGGCACTGACCACATCACCGGCTCCAAGACCGCCGACACGCGCGCCGCACTGGTCGAGCACTTCAAGGAACGCGGCACGGTGATGATTGCCACCGAAGCGGGCGCGGAAGGCATCAACCTGCAGTTCTGCTCACTGGTCATCAACTACGACCTGCCGTGGAACCCGCAGCGCATTGAGCAGCGCATTGGGCGCTGCCACCGCTATGGGCAGAAGCACGACGTGGTAGTGGTCAACTTTGTGGATCGCAGCAACGAGGCCGACGCCCGCGTGTACGAACTGCTGGAGCAGAAATTCCAACTGTTCGACGGCGTGTTCGGGGCCAGCGATGAAGTGCTCGGCACGATTGGCTCCGGCGTGGACTTTGAACGCCGCATCGCTGACATCTACCAGAACTGCCGCAACCCGAGCGAAATCAAGGCCAGCTTCGAACAGCTCCAACTTGACCTCTCCGGCGAGATCAGCGAAGCGATGGTCAAGACCCGGCAGATTTTGCTGGAGAACTTCGACGAGGAAGTGCAGGACAAACTCCGCGTCCGCGCCGAGGACAGCCGCAGCGCCCGCAGCCGCTTCGAGCGGATGCTGATGGACTTGAGTCGGGCAGAGTTGGGCGATTGCGCCAGCTTCGATGACGACGGCTTTCACCTGCGGCGCGCGCCGGATGGCATCGAAGGCAGCGGCATTGAAGGCATCGAACTGGGGCGCTATGAACTGCCACGCCGCTCCGGCGACGCGCACCTGTACCGCATCAATCATCCGCTGGCGCTGTGGATCGCGCAGCAGGCCAAGACCCGCCCGCTCGGCGGGGCCAAGCTGGTGTTCGACTACGACGGCTACGGCAGCAAGGTCAGCACCCTGGAGCCGTATCGCGGCAAGGCTGGTTGGCTCACGCTCAAGCTGCTTTTCGTCGAAGCCCTGGGCAATCAGGAGCAGCATCTCTTGGTTGCAGCCACCACCACTGACGGTGTGTCGCTGGACGAAGAAGACCCGGAGAAGCTGCTGCGTCTGCCCGCGACCACGCAGGCAGCGAGCCTGTTC
>NZ_WKCD01000359.1:0-4767 GCF_021606625.1 Pseudomonas sp. PA-4-8C | reverse complement strand
GCTTTAATCGCTCCTGCTTCCCTTCTCGGCGCAGACTCAAGTAAACCAGCACACCAGTAGCTCGACGCTCAAAGATAAGCGAACCTGCTCCTTTCCCCTCCAATGCCTCGGAAAGCGTGCCTTTCTTCAAGGCCGTGATCTTGCTGTGAACCAGTTTCTGCGCCATTCCTAGCCCCTAAATTCTCTTAACGAATTGCTCAACGAATCATAGCAACTCCAGAGGATTTCAGGAAACAACGAGAAACGTCGAATCAAGCTATAGACCTTGGAAACTGGGGTTTTCATGTTTCACAAGGTAGCTCAAGATCACCAATCTTGTGACTCATAATCCCTTGGTCGTAGGTTCGAGTCCTACTGGGCCCACCACACAAAAAAAGCCGCGCATTGCGCGGCTTTTGCGTATCTGGCATCACGGTTCTTTCAGCCAGGCCAAGCCTGTACCATGCTTGCTCATTGCCCCCGCACTGGAGCCCCCCTTGCCCGCCCTAGACGAAATCGACCGCCAACTGATCGCCGCCCTGCAGCTCAACGCCCGTGAAAGCGTGGCCATGCTCGCCCGGCAGTTGGGCATCGCGCGTACCACCGTCACGTCGCGGCTGGCCCGCCTGGAAAAAACCCAGGTCATCACCGGTTACGGCGTGCGCCTGGGCCAGCGCGTTGCGGATGGCGGGTTGCAGGCTTATGTGGGCATTACCGTGCAACCCCGTTCGGGCAAAGAAGTGTTGCGCAGGCTGAGCGCCATGGCCCAGGTGCAGCAGTTGTGCGCAGTGAGCGGGGAGTTCGATTACGTGGCTTGGCTGCGCACCGATTCGCCGGAGCAACTGGACCAATTGCTGGACCAGATCGGCAGTGTCGACGGCGTGGAGAAAACCACCACCTCGATCATCCTCAGTAACAAATTGGATCGCGGACAACCAATCTGATCACTATATTCGTCGTATTGACTAAAACCAGCGCAATACGACGACACATTGCGTCTTATTAACGAGCGCAACGCTCCCTAAACTGGCTGCCATCTTTTCCTATACTCAACGGGCCCTCCTCCCGCCGAGCCGTCAGTAAGGTCAGCCATGAGCATTCCGTCCAGCACCCTCAGCAAGCCTAATCGCCACCCGGGCGACGGCAAGAAACCCATCACTATCTTCGGCCCGGATTTCCCGTTTGCCTTTGATGACTGGATCGAACACCCCGCCGGGCTGGGCAGTATTCCTGCGGTTAATCACGGCGCCGAAGTGGCAATTGTGGGAGCCGGGATCGCGGGCCTGGTTGCGGCCTACGAGCTGATGAAGCTCGGGCTCAAGCCCGTTGTGTATGAAGCCTCGAAGATGGGTGGCCGCTTGCGCTCGCAGGCCTTTGAAGGCGCCGAAGGCATCATCGCCGAGCTGGGCGGCATGCGGTTCCCGGTGTCGTCCACCGCGTTCTACCATTACGTGGACAAGCTGGGACTGGAGACCAAGCCCTTTCCCAACCCGCTGACACCGGCGTCCGGCAGCACCGTGATCGATCTGGAAGGCCAGACCCACTACGCGCAAAAACTCGCCGATTTACCTGCACTGTTCCAGGAAGTGGCCGATGCCTGGGCCGACGCCCTGGAAGCCGGTTCACAGTTCGGCGATATCCAGCAGGCAATCCGCGACCGCGACGTGCCACGGCTCAAGGAACTGTGGAACAAGCTCGTGCCGCTGTGGGATGACCGTACCTTCTACGACTTCGTCGCCACCTCCAAGGCCTTCGCCAAGTTGTCGTTCCACCACCGTGAGGTGTTTGGCCAGGTCGGTTTCGGCACCGGCGGCTGGGACTCGGACTTCCCCAACTCGATGCTGGAAATCTTCCGCGTGGTGATGACCAACTGCGATGATCATCAACACCTGATCCTCGGTGGCGTGGCCCAAGTGCCCATGGGCATCTGGCGCCATGTGCCGGAACGCTGCGCCCACTGGCCGGCCGGTACCAGCCTGAGCTCGCTGCATAGAGGTGCGCCACGGGCCGGCGTGAAGCGCATTGCCCACGCCGCCGATGGCCGTTTCGCCGTTACCGACAACTACGGCGACACCCGTGAATACGCGGCGGTGCTGACCACCTGCCAAAGCTGGCTGCTGACCACCCAGATCGAATGCGACGAAACCCTGTTCTCGCAAAAAATGTGGATGGCCCTGGACCGCACTCGCTACATGCAGTCATCGAAAACCTTCGTGATGGTTGACCGCCCATTCTGGAAAGACAAAGACCCGCAAACTGGTCGCGACTTGATGAGCATGACCCTCACCGACCGCCTGACCCGAGGCACCTACCTGTTCGATAACGGTGACGACAAGCCGGGGGTGATCTGCCTGTCCTACTCGTGGATGAGCGATGCGCTGAAGATGCTGCCCCAGCCCATCGACAAGCGGGTGAAACTGGCCCTCGATGCACTGAAGAAGATCTACCCCAAGGTCGACATCAAGGCGCGCATCATCGGCGACCCGATCACCGTGTCCTGGGAAGCCGACCCGCATTTCCTCGGGGCTTTCAAAGGTGCCTTGCCCGGTCACTATCGCTATAACCAGCGGATGTATGCGCACTTCATGCAAAAGGATATGCCCGCCGAACAACGCGGGATCTTCATCGCGGGTGATGATGTATCGTGGACGCCCGCCTGGGTCGAAGGCGCGGTACAAACCTCGCTCAACGCGGTGTGGGGCATCATGAACCACTTCGGTGGCAGCACCCACCCGCAGAACCCAGGCCCGGGCGACGTGTTCGATGAAATTGGGCCCATCGCCCTGGCAGAATAAGGAGTTGAGCATGCGTGTCGCCTTGTACCAATGCCCGCCACTGCCGCTGGATGTGGCCGCTAACCTGCAGCGCCTGCACCGGTTGGCCCATGAGGCACACGGCGCCGATGTGCTGGTGCTGCCAGAGATGTTCCTCAGCGGCTATAACATTGGCGCCGAAGCCGTTGGCGCACTGGCCGAGGCACAGGACGGGCCGTCGGCGCAGGCAATTGCCGAACTGGCGCAAGGTGCCGGGCTGGCGATTCTGTATGGCTACCCGGAGCGGGCCGACGACGGCCAGATCTACAACGCCGTGCAGTTGATTGACGCCCACGGCAAGCGCCTGTGCAACTACCGTAAGACCCACCTGTTTGGCGACCTTGACCACTCGATGTTCAGCGCCGGCCCCGATGATTTCCCGGTGGTGGAGTTGAACGGGTGGAAGGTGGGCATGCTGATTTGCTACGACCTGGAATTTCCGGAAAACACCCGGCGCCTGGCCCTGGCCGGTGCCGAACTGATCCTGGTGCCCACCGCCAATATGGTGCCGTTCGACTTTGTTGCCGACGTCACCGTGCGGGCGCGAGCCTTTGAAAACCAGTGTTTTGTGGCCTATGCCAACTACTGCGGCCACGAAGACGAGATTCACTACTGCGGGCAAAGCAGCATTGCCGCGCCGGACGGCCAGCGAATTGCCCAGGCCGGCCTGGATGAAGCCTTGATCGTCGGCACCCTGGAGCGCCAATCGATCTTCGATGCCCGCGCCGCCAACCACTACCTACAAGACCGTCGCGCCGAACTCTACGGCGCGCTGCACAAGCCCTGACCCATTGGGTTTGCTAGCATAGGCACTTCCCACGCCTCGGAAGTGCCCATGCCTGCGCCGGTTCACCCTCATCCCGTTCACCTGCCCCTCGCCAATGGCCTGCGGGTCTGCCTGCGCCATGCGCCACGCTTGAAGCGCTGCGCCGCCGTTTTACAGGTGGCTGCCGGCAGCCATGACGTGCCATTGGCTTGGCCTGGGCTGGCGCATTTTCTTGAGCACTTGCTGTTTCTCGGTACCGAGCGCTTTCCAGCCGGCGAAGGGCTGATGGCCTACGTGCAACGACACGGTGGGCAGGTCAATGCCAGCACCCGTGAGCGCACCACCGAGTTTTTCTTTGAACTGCCGGTGCCGGTTTTTACAGACGGGCTGATGCGGTTGGCGGATATGCTGACTCACCCACGCCTGAACCTCGACGATCAACAGCGTGAGCGCGAAGTGCTCGACGCGGAGTTCATCGCCTGGTCCCAGGATGCCAAGGCCCAACAACAAGTGGCGCTGCTGCAAGGCTTGGCAGCAGATCATCCGTTGCGCGGTTTTCATGCCGGCAACCGCGACAGCCTGCCGGTGGAAAGCGAGGCTTTTCAGCAAGCCTTGCGCGGGTTCCACGCACACTTTTATCAAAGCGGGCAGATGACTTTGAGCCTTGCCGGCCCACAATCGCTGACCGACCTGCAGGCCATGGCCCAGCAGTTCAGTGACCAACTGACACCCGGGCCATTGCACCCGCAAGCCGCTCCACCGGCCTTGATGCAAGGCTCCGCACGCTGCTATCAACACGCCGCCGATCGCCACCTGCATCAGGTCATTACCTGTGACGCACCACGGGAAGCGTTGGCGTTTCTCTGCACCTGGCTCAACGCCTCGGCCCCCGGCGGGTTGCTCGCCGAACTGCAAGCTCGACGACTGGCCACCGCGCTGCAGGCGTCCGTGCTGTACCAGTTTGCGGATCAAGCCGTGCTGGATATCCACTTCACTCTCGGCAGCGAGCGCGAACCGGCCACGCAGATCGAAGAGTTACTGCACGACTGGCTGAGCTTCTTCGCACACAGCGACTGGACAGCGTTACGCGAAGAATTCGCCTTGCTCAATGCTCGCCAGCAACAGGTCCAAGGCGCCCTGGCCTTGGCGCGCAACGACGCCCACGATCTGTCGGAACAAGGCGCCGCTGCCCTCAAGGCCATGCTCGAT
>NZ_WKCD01000358.1:0-4786 GCF_021606625.1 Pseudomonas sp. PA-4-8C | reverse complement strand
ATTCAAGAGAGTAGAGGACCGCACGTGTATGCTATCAAAACAGCAGCTTAGGGGAGAGGAGGCGAGGGGAGGGTGGTTGTTTTTTTTTTTTAAAAGAAAAAGCCGGAATACGAGAACCCAGCGACAGTCTGGGGGGCGGGGAGATGTGTAAAAGAAACAGACCGCCGATAGTGAGACGGCGTCATCCCCTTGAGCTGCTGAAACCGCCGATTAAAGTTGGAAATATTATTAAACCCCGACTCAAAGCACACATCCGTCACCGCCTTGTCCCCATCGGCCAGCAATTCACAGGATTTGCTGATGCGCAGCCGATTGACGAATTCAATAAAAGTGCGCCCGGTCGCCTGTTTGAACACCCTGGAAAAATACGTCGGCTTCATCCCCAGATACTCCGCCACTTCCTCCAGCGGCAGCTCGCGGGCGTAGTGGGCAAAGATGTAGTCCACCGCGCGGTTGGTGCGGTCGATGCTGTGTTCGTCGGCTTGCTGCGGCGTGGTGACGCCGGACAGTAACTGGTAGTCCTCACAGGCGCTTAATACTTCCAGCAGGATAAAGAAGTGCCCCAGGCGTGCCATGCCTTGGGCGTCTTCGATGCGTTGCATCAGGGTCATGGCGTGGGCGATGGTTTTCTTGCAGCGAAATTCGATGCCGTATTGCGCACGTTCAAGCAGCGGCGCCAGGCTTTTGAGTTCGGTGAAGATGTGGCTGCCGTGTTCGAACAATTCATCGGTGAAGTTCACCAGCATGTCGCGCTTGGGTACGACCTCGTCTTCTTCCACCTGGCTGATCCAGTTATGGGGCAGGTTGGGGCCGGTGAGGAACAGGCTTTCGGGGTAGAAGTTGCCGATGTAGTCGCCGATAAACACCTTGCCGGAGCTGGCGACGATCAGGTGCAGCTCGTATTCCTTGTGGAAATGCCAGCGCACCAGGGGGCAGGGGAAGCCGTGCTGGCGATAGATGATGGACAGGCCGTTGTGGTCGTCCATCAACTCGTAGGAAGGGTCGGTGATGCGCGTTGCTCGGGTCATGCTGCCGTCGCTTTATTGTGGTTGCTGCGTAGGATAATGCCCCGTCGCGCGCGACCTCGCCAGCGCCAGTGTTTATAGGATGCGGTTTTTGGCCTCGATCCACTGGGACATGTATTGGGTACTCTTGTGCGCGTGATGGCGCAGCATGCTGCCGGTGAAGTTGTCCCGGCGATGAGCGGCAAGGTTGCTGCGGCAACGTTCCAGGCATTCCACCAAGGCGGGCCCGTGCACGTCTTGGTCATAGCGCCGGGCCAGGAGTTGGCGCCCTTGTTCCTGGGCATGGGTCCAGCGCTCGCGGTTTTGGTAAAGGGCCACGGCAGCGGCGGCCAGGGCCTGGGCGTCCTGTGCGATCACGCCGGGCCAGGGTTGGTCATCGCCCATGGCCTCGGCGCCGATGGGGGTGGTGACAGTGGGCGTACCGCACAGCATGGCGTCTACCAACTTGCCCTTGATGCCGGCGCCAAAGCGCAGCGGTGCCAGGCAAATGCGCGCAGCCGTCATGACTTGCAGCGCATCTTCGGCCCAGTTCATCACATGGAAACCCTGCGCTGGGTTGTGGAGGGCGGTGGCCTTGGGCGGGGTGTAGGCGCCGTAGATATGCAACTGCGCGCCCGGCAGTTGTTGGCGAATCAGCGGCCACAGGCTGTGCTTCATCCACAGCACCGCGTCCCAGTTGGGTGCGTGGCGGAAGTTACCGATGCTGAGGAAATGCGCACGGTCTTCAAAGGGCGCAAATGCGTCGGTGGGCGGTTGCAGCATCAACGGGCACCAGTGGAGCAGGGCGGCCGGCACCTTGAACTGTTCGGTGAGCAGGCGGATTTCCACGTCGGAGATCATCAGGCTGATGTCACAGCGGTAGATGGCGGCGATTTCGCGTTTGGCCAAGTCGGTATCGGCCATGCGCTGGAACTCGTCCTCCAATGCCGGCGCGAACAGGGCGCTGAAGTCGTCGCTGTCGGGGTTGGCTTTCACCTGCTCCTTGAAACGCTGGTGGCGAGCGTCCCGCAGGCTTTGCAGGTCGGAGGTCTCCAGCACCCGCAGGGCGTCGGGGCAGCATTGTTCCACGCGCCAGCCGAATTGCTCCTCCATCATGAAACGGTCGAACAATACGATGTCCGGGGCCAATTCGCGGACAAAATCATCGAAACTGCTGTTATTCAGTTCGATGGCGCGTTCGGCGATTCCGAGTGCGGGCAAGTCGGCCTTGTGCTCGCCAATGGTGGCGGGGCTGCTGAAGGTAATGTCCCAACCTTGCGTAAGAAAGCTCTCAAGGATTTGCATCATATGCCCGCCCGCAGCCGAGGAGCGGGGCTCGGGCCAGACGTAGCCAATGACCAGGACTTTGGTGGCGGGTTGATGCATGAAATGAGTCCTTCGTGCCGTCGGCGGGCCTTAAAAAGCGAATGATTAAATCATACTTTTGCGTCGCAACAAGCCTTGCGAGCAAATGCTGATTAATGCGTGGTTTTTAATTGCGAAATGAGCTTGTGGCCTGTCAACGTTCACAGTTATCGCGGCTTGTGCAGGGTGTTAGGTTCGCTACAGCTTTCCGGATGTAGGGCGGTCGGAAACTCATCAAATCGTTTTTAGGAGGTGCCTACCATGGATGACCATGAACAAACCAACAAGGGGAACGCGGTTAAAGCTGATTGGCATAACGTCACATTGACAAGGGGTGTTACCGGCTATAGCGGCAATTTGCGTATCAGGTTTCAGCGCTCAGGTAACACGCTGACGTTGACCACCGAGGAGTACATGATCAGCGGCGATAGTTCACGTAACAAAGCCAATATTAATTACGAGGTCAAGGTCGGCAACAACACGGTATGGGACCTGGACTCGCCCGATGACCGTAAGCAGGATGGGCAGTGGCATACTTGGTCAAACTACAAGTCAGTAGCGATTCCGAGCGGGACTCAGACGGTAACGTTCAGGGCAGAGTTTATCTTTGATATGTCCGGACCCGATGATCGGGCAATAGCGACGCATGCCGTAAGCATCTAGCTCGCGAGCGCCAACGTCTTGCCGGGCACCTCCGGTGCCCGGCATTTCCTGTCTATCGAACTGAATCTAAATCAGCGCAATTTCGGCGGGTAAGCACGTGTTCGCGCCCGATTCCAGACGGTGTCGGTATTGATCATGCGTGAGGACATGACAATTTGTGTCTGGCGGTAGGTAGCTTCGGCACTTTGTGGTTAACTTCCGCCTCTCGAATTCGTTTAACCAAACCCAGCATAAGGATTCCGTTCATGGCTCAAGTCACCCTTAAAGGCAACCCGGTCCAGGTTGAAGGCGAACTGCCGAAAGTCGGCGCCAAAGCTGCAGACTTCACCCTGACCGCCGGCGATCTGTCCAACGCCACCCTGGCTACCTTTGCCGGCAAGCGCAAAGTGCTGAACATCTTCCCAAGCGTTGACACCCCAACCTGTGCCACTTCGGTGCGCAAGTTCAACGCCCAGGCCAACGATGTGGCCAACACCGTGGTGCTGTGCATCTCCTCCGACCTGCCATTCGCCCAAGCGCGTTTCTGTGGTTCCGAAGGCCTGGAAAACGTTAAGAACCTGTCGGATTTCCGCAACGCCGACTTCGCCGTTGACTATGGTGTTTCCATCGCTGACGGCCCGCTGCAGGGCCTGACCGCTCGCGCTGTCGTGGTGCTGGACGAAAACGACAACGTGCTGCACAGCGAGTTGGTCAAGGAAATCGCTGAAGAGCCAAACTACGACGCCGCCCTGGCTGTGTTGAAGTAACTGTTTCTACGTATGACTGTCGTTTGGCAGTAACACGTATGATGCATGATTGCGGCCTGGCCTAGTCCAGGCCGTTTTTATTTGAGCGTCAGCGGCTTAGCGAAATAGCCTGTGGACTAAGATCAAAAAGTTAAACGTTGTAAGCCTAAGGTAAATAGCCGGTAAAGGTGCTTTTCTAAACGCACCCCAGTGCTTATCTTTCAGCCTCCCGAAGAAGAAGCTCTCACCCCCAATGGTTGATCACTCCATGCAATCCTCCTCCCGCAACTCCCGCCGCTGGCTGTTTGGCCTGCTCGTGCTGCTGGTTATCGCCGGCCTGTGCTGGAAATTCTGGCCCAGTGGCGCAGCCCATAAAGATGCTCCGGCGGGGCACACGGGCAAGACCGGCATGGCGCGCCCGGGCTTCGGTGGTTCCACCGGGCCGGTACCGGTGCGTGTGGCGCCGGCGGTGCTGGGGGAATTTCCGGTGTACTACAAGGCCCTGGGTACGGTCACGGCGCTGAACACCATTAATGTGCGCAGCCGGGTGGGCGGTGAGCTGGTCAAGATCGCCTTCGAGGAAGGGCAGATGGTCAAGGCCGGCGACCTGCTGGCAGAAATCGACCCGCGCAGCTACCAGAACGCTTTGCTCCAGGCCCAGGGCACCTTGCTGCAGAACCAGGCCCAGTTGAAGAACGCCCAGGTCGATGTACAGCGTTACCGCGACCTGTACGCCCAGGACAGTATCGCCAAGCAAACTCTGGACACCGCCGAAGCGCTGGTTCTGCAATACCAGGGCACGGTCAAGACCAACCAGGGCGCGGTGGACGACGCCAAGCTCAACCTGGAATTCACCAAGATCCGCGCGCCCATCAGTGGCCGCGTCGGTTTGCGCCAGCTTGACGTCGGCAACCTCGTCGCCGCCAACGACACCACCGCCCTGGCGGTGATCACCCAGACCCAGCCGATCAGCGTGGCCTTCACCCTGCCGGAAAATACCCTGGAAACCGTGTTGGCCCGTTATCACGC
>NZ_WKCD01000357.1:0-4832 GCF_021606625.1 Pseudomonas sp. PA-4-8C | reverse complement strand
TTTATGGGGCTTGTTCCTGGGTTGCTTGCGTTCATCAGCACTTGGCACAAAGGCCCTGTAGATCACTGATCTGCCAAGCTTTTTCCTGCGCATCTTTATGCGGGAAAACCGGCCTGGAGGTTGCGCTGAGGCGGCTAGATCTATATATTCCCAACCCTGTTACACCGCGCTACCGCCCGAATGGCGAAACTGGTAGACGCATGGGACTTAAAATCCCCCGCTCGTAAGGGCGTCCCGGTTCGATTCCGGGTTCGGGCACCATGTATATCAAGGGCTTGCCGGGGAAACCTGGGCAGGCCCTTATCTCTTCTGCTCCGCTATTTCAAAGCCTGCTCAGCAATTCCCCATCTCCGGCGTCCTGCCGAACGAATATCGTCAACGAAACGCTGCTGTTTTGCTGTCAGCGCCATAGGGATTCCTTGAGACTTTTGTGCCTCGCTTAGGCAGGACTTGAAATAGTGGCGGGTTGCCGGTATTGGTTGGAGTCATTTGGCGCAGAGAGCAGAGCAGTGATCACGATTCGAGAGGCAACGATTGAAGACCTTCAAACGCTCCGAGACATCGGCATAAAGACCTACAAAGAGCACTTTTCTGATATCTGGACCGCCGCAGGATTACAGAACTTTCTAAGCGAGGACTTCTCAGTTTCTGAACTGCAGAAATCTATCGGATCACCTATCAATCACTACTGGCTCATTGCGTTCGACGACAAAGGCCAGGCAATAGGCTTCTCAAAAGTCAATTGGTCCAAGCCAATCCCAATGGCTGATCATGTTGGCGCCGAACTCCAGAAAATTTACTACCTCAAGTCTCAGGCGGGTAAGGGCTATGGGAAGCAGCTTCTCCAACTCATTCAAGACGCAGCGCAAAACCGCAATGAAGGTTTCTTATGGCTAGACGTACTGAAGACCAATTCAAACGCGCAGCGCTTCTATGAGAACTTCGGATTCAGGGCGTTGGGAGAAATTCCCTTCAGTACCGATGTAGCCGAAATCGGAATGATCGTGATGTGCCGCGACCTTTTCCCTCGGGCGTGATTCGCGATTACTTATTTGGCTCGGATTTCGCAAACATCAGGCCGAAGAAAAAACCTGCGACCATGGTCAGATAGACCGACTTGTAGCCTGTGACGTTATAGGCCAGCCAGTAGTTGACCGCAGTGATGACGGCGAAAGCCACGAAGAACAGCTTACGTGCGAAAAAGGGGACAGATTTGAATGGCACTTACTTAACCTTCTTCGGGTGTCCATTTCTCCTGACCTCGGCCCTAGCCGCCGAGCGCGTCTGCATCAGCATCGGGTAAGGCTTGGGCCTTCGTTTTATGGCGCGAGGCTCAATCCGTCCCGGCCGGTTTCCGACACGTTTCCTGGCGATCAACCTGAGTAAATTCGGTACCCCATCGTCTTGTTCGTCGGCACCGTACTGCCGCATCGCAAGGAATAATTGAAGGCTATGTTTAAAGCTAAGCTCGCGTGGCAAGCAATCAGCTAATAGCGCTGATTTGGCCATGATCATCCGAATCAAATTATGCGCCAGCAGATACACCCACAACTCTTTTACAGCCATGCCAGGCGTCTTGCAGCTCAACGTTTCAAGCCCCAGCGTTGTCTTGATATTGCGCAGATCCAGCTCAACATGCCAACGGTCTTTGTACAGTGATTTGAGCCCCGCTTTGGGGACTTGCTGCGGGCAGTTCAAGGTGGTCACCAGGATTTTTCCGCCGGTTTACAGCTCTCGCACTGTCAGTGTTTCAGGCGCATTGTCGTAATAAGTTTGGCTCATCCAGGAAGGTCGATTCCCAGGTTTTGTCAGCTCAACCAAATGATCTTCCGGCCCCAGCGATTGCCCGAGCCGAAAGTCGGTACTGCGCCGCCTGGCGCCATACTGCTCGAACACGCCATCGATCCCACGACGCTGCAGTTCGCACAGCAGAAAGTACGTTGCGTAGTAGGCATCGCCCAACACAATGTCGCCTCGATTCAGAGTGTCGAGCATCGTCCTGAGTAGCGTCTGTTCATCGCCACCTTTGCCTCGAAAGCGTCCCAGCGAGGCATCTAAAACAGCACCGCTGGCCAAGCAAATGATTCCTACCAAACGACAGATGGGAAAACCCAGTCCTGCTTTCTGACCACGCGATTGTGGATAGGCAGCTTGGTTGGCCGCAGTGTCGGGTAGAGTCACTGCAGCCCCATCTATTCTGCTCTACGCCCCCCCGGCACTACCTTAGCCCGCGTTAAAAATCCGACTCGCAATTAAATAAAACACAGACACCATCTTCCTTCCCAACTAAGCTGATTGGCTTTTTACTTACGCCACCGTCAACTGAAATCTCAACCATAAGATTTTGATCCTCAAATGAGCGTAATTCTTCGATTAATTCAGAAATGGTCTTCCCACGTGTAATCCAACCCGGCATCTCAGTTTTTTTCATTTCAATCACCAATACGTTTCATATTCACGTCAAAAGTACCCAGTCTCGTATCTTTCGAGCCAAGCGCTTTAACCGATTTAGCTGCTTTCCATGCTCCTCCGTTATGTCCGTCAAGGTCCCTAGTGATATACAAATTTCCCTGTTTGAAAACAGCCTGCCCATCATGGACTGTTTCGTTGATTTTTTTATACCCCAACGCTTCTGCAGCCTGCTTGGCCTCCTTATTTGTCCTATAGACAGGTTCGGCAAGAGGACGAGGAGAATTTGCCTCGGAATCTTTACCGCCCTTACCTTTGCGAGCAGGCATCGCCCCAAACAAAATACTGGAAAGTAGCTCACCACCGCCAATCAGATATTTGTCGCTGTCATACGTCGGATTCAGCTCGGTCCCTTCGATGATTTGAGCGACTTTCTGTCCGACGAACGCATTCGCTTTGTCTATGTTCTTCGAGATCGCCTGCCCCGCCTCGGTCCCCTCAACAGCCTTCATCGCAATGAATTGAGCAACCCCTTTCGGGCCTTGAGCCGCGGCCAACACATAGGCTATGGCTTCCACACTCTCAGGATGTTTGTTTTTATAAGCCTGTATTTCCCCGAGTTGACGAATCAGACCTTGAAGTTCTTCAATCCCTGTCGGGTTGACTTCCGACGTATCCAGTACCACTGCCTGAGGGTCGGGTTTATAGGTGCTCGACTCAACAAGCGTCTGCGCGTCGCTAAGCACCTGAGGTTCGATCCCATTTAACGACGCCATACTTCTCAGGACGCTGTCGATGAATTCGGGATCCCCCATTTTTGCCATTGCCGATCGAGGGCTCATACCAGAGAGAATGAGGGCTTCAAGCGTGCTTTCTGCCAAGTCTTTGCCGGCCATGGCTTCTGCACGAGCATCCATCGGACGGCCCTGCATGACTTCCACTCGATTGACTAATGCATGCAATGCCCCGGCGGCCTTGTTGAAGTTGTCCAACGCCGTTTTATCGTAATTGAGTAGCCCATCAGACCATTGCTTCAGCGTTTCTCCAGGTTTGAGCACAGCATCAATGGACGAACTACTCGCATACAAATCCGTTCGTTTTTCATCATCCTTGGTGATCTCATAGGCCTTGCTCACATCCCGGTTCAACCCGGCCGTAGAGTCAGTGCCCGTCTCGGTATCCCCACGTACGACGATTTCACCTGCCCCCACCGTGGCGCGGACAATCTGTTCACGTTCTTTCTCGTAGTTCCAACCCTCAACGCTCCAGCCGGTTTGACCTTCCTTGCCTTTTCCCGCCTGGCTGCTGTCTTGTACGGTGTTGCCTTTGCTTTCACTGCTCCCGGCTTTATAGGTACCACCTACGTTCAGGTAGTACCCATGCTCTTTGTCTTGCCCGGCGATATCGCTGAAGCCGAGGGTGCCGGTGTCCAGTTTCAGGTTGCCGTTGTCAGCGGCGATGACGGCTCCGTCGATCTGGGTATGGTTCTCTGTTCTGATATCGACTGCATTTTTGCCGGTGATTCGGGTTTGCTCTTCGACCCAGTCGGTTTTGCCTGTGGTCTTGCCAAAGCCGACCGAACCGCTGACACCGGCGCCCGGGCCGATGGTGGCCGTAACGCTGATGTCGAACTCTTTGCCCTTGACCTTGCCCGTATCGGCTATCGACGAGACCTTGAGGTCGCCGCCCACGCGCCCCACCACTTCGTCGCCTCTGAGGTTCGCTCCGCCGATGATGGTGTCTTTGCCGCTGGCGAACCCCAGACGGTCGCCGGCATAGAGGTAAGCCTCTTGTTGGCGTTGGCCTTCTCGCTCCAGGTTGCCCTTGCCCATGCTGACACTGACGTAGACGCCAATACCTTCGGAGCCAAACGTCAGGCCTGCTTCCCCGCCGCCACTGTGGCGGTTGTTTTCGCTGTTGCTGTCGTTATGCGCCGAACGAATGTTCAAATCGTTGCCCGCATTCAGCTCGATATCCCGTTGGGCTTTGGCCTGCGTTCCAATCAAGTTCAGGTCATTGCTGGCCTTGAGGTTGATATCGCGACCGGCTTCCAGCTGTGAAGCCGTAGACGAGCCTTGAGAGCTCTCGCCCGTAGCCGTGCCGAAGCTGCCGCCGGCGCCCAACTTGATCCCGCCGCTGGTGCCGCCATGAATGCCGCCCCAACTTTGGGTGTGGGTGGTTTCTTCACTAATCCCGCCCTTGGCCACGTCCAGCGTGACGTCACGTCCTTTGATATTGATGTCACGCCCAGCGTCCAGGTGGCTTCCCTTCACCAGCACATCGTTACCAGCGTTGAGGTGCAAATCGTTACCGGCGCTCAGCGTCGAAGAGCGATTGGTTTGCTCGATAACCTGCTGGCTGTTGGTTTGTTTCCTGTTGCCGAACTTTCCGTCCAGCGTTGGCCCGCTGACAAACTGACTGAC
>NZ_WKCD01000356.1:0-4872 GCF_021606625.1 Pseudomonas sp. PA-4-8C | reverse complement strand
ATATTTGCGAGGTTTTCGGGGCGTGTCAAGCAGAAGTTATATGATGACTTGGGTGAAACGATTCAACGCAGCGGCACGGTTGCCCTCTGTAGGAGCGAGCTTGCTCGCGAAAAACGTCAACGATAACGCGTGCTTCCTGAATGAACGCGGCGCCTGTGAGTTTTTCGCGAGCAAGCTCGCTCCTACATGGATTGCATTGCGACGCAGGTTTCAGTCAGCCATCACCATCGGCGGTAACGTTCCAAGCAGGGAAACCGCCGCCACCGCTGCAAGGCCCAGCAGCCACTCCATCATCACACTGGCTTTCAAACTGCCCAGGCGTTGCTCGCAGCGCTCGATACGCAACCGGTTCAACAACGCCAACCCCAGCATACCCAGCACCAGCCCCACCTTGATCAGCAAAATCAAGGCAAACCCTTGGAAGAGCGGGGTGGGCCATAGTTGCCCGGTGAGCACGCGCACGTTGATCAGCCCGGTTACCAGCAAGCCGCCGACCAGGCCATATCCCACACCACTGAAGCGACGCAAAATCGGCTCCATGCGCTGGCCTTGCGCCTGCTGGAGGATCAGCACCAACACCAGCAACCCCCCGAGCCAGGCCCCAACGCACAGCAGGTGCACCACCTGGTTGAGAATCAGCAACTGTCCACTCAGCCCGTCGAGCATGGCGCCGTGACCTACGGGTGCCAGGGTTGCCAGCAGCAGGGCGAGCAGCGGCAAGCGCAAGGCCGGCCAGGGCTTGATCAGCACGATCACCAGCAGCAGGTTCAGCAGCAGATGCCAGGCCCATACCTGACCAAAAAAGGTCTTGCCCAGCACCAACTGGAGGGTGGCCGGTTGCAGCGCCGCGTCCCAACTGCCGGCCATGCTGGCGGTGATCAACAGCAACCACGCAACACCGGTGACGAGCCCCAACCCAGCCAGGCCACGGGTGATGCGCAGCAGTTGCCGGTCCAGTGTCGGTTGCACATCAGCGCCGAGCAGCCAGGGCCTCAACCCCCAGGCCCCGAACATCAACAGCACGACGATGAAATGCAGGAAGCGGCACAGCACCAGCAGGGTTGCCATGGGTTATTGGCCGACCTTGAAACTGTAAGTGCCTTCGCTTTTGTGAGTGTCGACGGACACTGCATGCCATTCGACTTTATAGGTGCCGTTTGCCAGCGCAGCGGCAGGCGTGACCACCAGGGTCTTCTTGTCGGCGCCCGGAGTTTCCAGGCCCTTGATCGCAATTTCGGTGCCGTCCTTGCTCAGGGACACCTTGGTGAAGGTGGCTTCGACGCCTTCGCTGAAGGTCAGGCGCAGGTCTTTGGGTGCGGCGACTTTGCTGTCAGCCGCAGGCTCCGCGCTCTCGAGGTGGGCGTGGGCAAACGCCGTGGAGGCGCCCAGCAGGGCAGTGAACAGGACAGCAGCGGTCAGGGACTTCTTGAGCAACATTGTTCAACACCGATCAGAGGATAGGAGTCGGCAGTGTACGAAGTTTCGGCTTGGCCTGTCGCCCCGATCTAGAGCCGGTGGTAGTCTTTAGGCCGTGTTGTTGTCAGGGAGCCCTTATGGGCAATCACAAGATCGGAATTCGTCGGGTCAACGTCGAGAAAATCCTGCTGGCGGCGGAGAAGGTCTTCGCCAACAAGGGCTATGGCAGCACCGCCATGGCCGACATCGCCGAAGAAGCGCAACTGCCGCGCTCCAACCTGCATTACTACTTCACCACCAAAAGCGAGCTGTACAGCGCGGTGCTGTTCGACCTGCTGGAGTTGTGGAAGCAGGACGCCCTGAGCTTTGAAACCTTTGACGACCCTCGTGTGGTGCTCAGCAGCTACATCCGCGCCAAGATGCAGCGCTCGCGCACGCGCCCGTATGGCTCCAAGGTCTGGGCCAATGAAATCATCCACGGCGCGCCCACACTCGGCGAGGCCCTGGATGAAAGCCTGTACGACTGGGCCAAGATGAAGGAAGCGAAGATTCGCCAATGGGTGCAAGACAAACGCATCCTGCCGGTG
The DNA here is from genome assembly GCF_021606625.1 of Pseudomonas sp. PA-4-8C. Taxonomy (NCBI): domain Bacteria; kingdom Pseudomonadati; phylum Pseudomonadota; class Gammaproteobacteria; order Pseudomonadales; family Pseudomonadaceae; genus Pseudomonas; species Pseudomonas sp. PA-4-8C. The sequence continues at coordinate 2,869 of NZ_WKCD01000356.1, read as the reverse complement.
GAGCCCTCGAGCCTGTTGTACATGATCTGGGCCTCGACCCAGCACTATGCCGACTTCGACCACCAGGTGAAGATTTTGAATGATCACCAGCCGTTGTCGGACAGGCAGTTCGAGAAGGCCATTCAGACAGTGACCAGTGTGATTTTGCGCGGGATTGGCTTGGAACCTTGAGCTGATCGTTCCCACGCTCCGCGTGGGAATGCCGCCCTGGACGCTCTTGCCAGGGTGACGCGGAGCGTCACAGGATGCGTTCCCACGCGGAGCGTGGGAACGAGGGGCAAGGATTACACCGCCTCCCGGTAAGGATTGCGCGGGTCCTGCGTCCAGTTCAAAAACGGCTTGCCGGTATCGATCGGCACCATCTCGATGCAGTCGGCCACCGGGCAAGTGATCTGGCACAGGTTGCAGCCCACGCATTCATCATCGATCACCTCATACAGATGCGTGCCATCGGCCTGCTTCAAGCTGGCAATGGCCTGGTGCGAGGTGTCCTCGCAGGCAATATGGCAACGCCCACAGCCAATGCACGCCTCTTGGTCTATCTTGGCGATGACCTGGTAGTTGATGTCCAGGTACTTCCAGTCTGTGGTATTGCCCACCGCCCGCCCGGAAAACGCCTGCAGGTTGGCATGGCCCTGGCTGTCCATCCAGCGCGACAAGCCGTCCTTCATCTCTTCAACGATGCGAAACCCATGCAGCATCGCCGCCGTGCACACCTGTACCGCGCCGCAGCCCAGGGCGACAAACTCCGCCGCATCCCGCCAGGTGCCGATACCGCCGATGCCGCAGATCGGCAGGCCGTGGGTCTGTGGGTCGCGGGCGATTTCGGCGACCATGTTCAACGCAATCGGCTTGACCGCCGAGCCGCAGTAACCGCCGTGGGTGCTCTGGGTGCCGACCACCGGCAGCGCGACCATACGTTCCAGGTCCACGCTGGTGATGGAGTTGATGGTGTTGATCAGCGACACCGCATCGGCGCCGCCGCGATAGGCCGCCCGCGCCGCCACGCGGATGTCGGTGATGTTCGGCGTGAGCTTGACGATCACCGGCAGTGAGCAATACGTCTTGCACCAGCGCGTCACTTGCTCCACGTACTCCGGTACCTGGCCGACGGCGGCGCCCATGCCCCGTTCGGGCATGCCGTGGGGGCAGCCGAAGTTCAGCTCGATGCCGTCGCAGCCGGTCGCCTCCACCAAGGGCAGGATGTTTTTCCAGGACGCTTCGACACAGGGCACCATCAGCGAGACGATCAGCGCGCGGTCCGGCCAGTCCTTTTTCACCTGGGTGATTTCCCGCAGGTTGATCTCCAGGGAACGGTCGGTGATCAGTTCGATATTGTTGATGCCCAGCACTTCACGGTTGGCGCCATAGTGCGCGGAGTAGCGCGACGACACGTTCACCGCTGCGGGGTCTTCCCCCAGGGTTTTCCACACCACGCCACCCCAGCCGGCCTCGAAGGCGCGCACCACATTGTAGGCTTTGTCGGTGGGCGGCGCGGAGGCCAGCCAGAATGGGTTGGGCGCTTTGATTCCGGCGAATACAATCGAGAGATCGGCCATTACGCAGCCTCCACAGTCAGCATGAGTTGGGCATGCATGGCTTCGGCGGCCCGCTTGCCATGTTGTACTGCCTGGACGGTGAGGTCCTGGCCGAGGCTGACGCAATCGCCGCCGGCATACACCCCAGGGATGCTGGTGCGCAGTTGCTCATCGACGAAGATGCGCTCGCCGACGCGGTGCAACTGCTGGGCCAGCGGGTCGTGCAGGGCGTCGTTGTCGAAGCCTTGCCCGATCGCCTTGAAGATCGCATCGGCGGCCAGTTCGAAGGTTTCCCCGGTCGGCAACAGGCGACCGTTTTCCAGGCGGGTGCGGGCAAAGCGCATGCCGCGTACGCGGCCTTGGTCGTCGAGCAGAACTTCGTCGGGTTGGGCCCAGGTCAACAGCCGTACCTGATTGGCCTTGGCGATGTCCTGTTCGTGGTGGGTCGCGCCCATGTCGGCCAGGCCACGGCGGTACACTAGGTTGACATCGCGGGCACCGAGGCGGGCCATCTGCACGGCCATGTCGATGGCGGTGTTGCCGGCGCCGAGCACAATGCAACGGTCGGCCAGGGGCAGTTGGGTGAGGTCGTCGGCCTGGCGCAGTTCGCGGATATAGTCGGTGGCGGCGAGCAGGCCGGGGGCGTCCTCAAAGGGCAGACCCAGCTGTTTGCTGGCAGCGAGACCCAGGCCGAGGAACACCGAATCGAACTGCTGGTGCAGTTCGCTCAAGGTCAGGTTGTCGCCCAGGCGCTGGCCGTGGCGAACCTCGATGCCGCCAATCTGCAGGAGGAAATCCAGCTCCTTCTGGGCGAAGTCGTCCACCAGTTTGTATTTGGCGATTCCGTATTCATTCAGTCCGCCGGCTTTTTCCCGCGCTTCGAAAATCACCACGTCATGACCGTGCAAGGCGGCGCGGTGGGCGCAGGCCAAACCGGCTGGCCCGGCACCGACCACGGCGATGCGCTTGCCGGTGGGCGCGGCGCGTTGGAACGGGTGTTCGCTGAAGTGCGCGTTGTCGATGGCGTAGCGTTGCAACAGGCCGATCAGCACAGGGGCGCATTCTTCGGCGTTATTGCGCACGCACGCTTGCTGGCAAAGGATTTCCGTCGGGCACACCCGCGCGCAACTGCCACCGAGGATGTTGGCCGAGAGGATCTTCTGCGCGGCGCCTTGCACGTTGTCGGTGTGGATGTTGCGGATGAACGACGGAATGTCGATCTCGCTGGGGCACGCATTCACACAAGGCGCGTCGTAGCAGTACAGGCAGCGCGAGGCTTCAAGCTGGGCCTGGCGGGCGTTGAGGGGCGGTGCCAGGTCGGTGAACTGGCT
>NZ_WKCD01000355.1:0-4904 GCF_021606625.1 Pseudomonas sp. PA-4-8C | reverse complement strand
ATGTCGCGCCCTGCCTGGTCCCTGTTTAACTACCAACTGATCGAGCCGGACGAGCAGCTGGACCTGTTCGCCTGCCAGGAAGTGCGGGTGCATTTGGTGGCGCGTCAATTGGAACTGGGCGGCTCCATCGACCGCACGCTCTGCGGCACTTTATTGCCCGCACAGCCACGCTGGTCATCGGTCAACCGCTCGATTTTTCAAGACCAGCGACTCTGCCCGTTATGCCGGGCGATTCTCGAATCGCAAAAGCGCGGCACGCCGCCGATCTGGCCGGAGCTGCGCTTCGAGCTGTAAAACAGCTTGAAGCTTGGCGCTGCGAAGCCGTATACAATCAGTTTTTCCCTACCCGTCGTCTTGCGAAGGATTTTCCGGATGTTGTCGCGCCTTTCCGTCGTCACCTGCTGCCTGTCTCTTGCTGCGCTTTGTGCGGCGGGTTCGGCGGCGGCCTTGCAGTTGCCCTTGCCGCCGCCCGGTGAGGACATTGTCGGCCAGGTCCAAGTGATCAAGGCCAAGTACGAAGATACCTTTGCTGACCTTGGCACCACCTACGACCTGGGCTATTCGGAAATGGTCGCGGCCAACCCGGGCGTCGATGCCTGGTTGCCGGGCGCGGGCACCGAGATTGTGCTGCCCACACGCTTTATCCTGCCGCCCGGGCCGCGGGAAGGCATTGTGATCAATCTGGCGGAATACCGGCTCTACTACTATCCAAAAGGCCAAAACGTTGTCTATACCTTCCCTCTGGGCATTGGCCGGGAAGGCTGGGGTTCGCCGATCGCCCATACCAGTATCATCGCCAAGACGCCGAACCCGACCTGGACGCCACCGGCCTCGATCAAGGCCGAGCACGCCGCCAACGGTGACCCGCTCCCCAACGTGGTGCCTGCCGGCCCCGACAACCCACTGGGGCCGTTCAAGTTCACCCTGGGCACGCCGGGTTACCTGATTCACGGCTCCAACATGAAGTTTGGTATCGGCACGCGTACCAGCCACGGGTGCTTCCGCATGTTCAATAACAACGTGTTGGAAATGGCGGGCATGGTGCCGGTGGGCACGTCAGTGCGCATCATCAACGACGCGTACAAGTTCGGCAGCAGCGGCGGCAAGGTCTACCTTGAAGCCCACACGCCGTTGAACGATGACGGTACGCCCTCGGTGGTCGACAAGCACACCGCAGTTATCAATGCGTTGCTCAAGCGCGAAGACCTGTCCAATAACCTGCGGGTCAACTGGGACCAGGTACGTGACGTGGTCGCCGCCGAGGATGGCTTGCCGACCGAAATTGGTGTGCCAGGCGCGGCGCCTGTGGCCTCAAGTACGCCGGCCGACCTGCTGTAGGAGCGAGCTTGCTCGCGAAAAACCTGAGGGCGCCGCTGTCATTCAGGACGCCCGCGTCATCGTTGACCACATTCGCGAGCAAGCTCGCTCCTACAGGTGGCGCGTGCCAAATCAAAGGCAAAAAAAAGCCGACCCATAAATGGATCGGCTTGATAACAACCCCGAAGGATTATTACTTGCGGCTTGCTTTTTCAAGCATGCGCAGAGCGCGCTCGTTAGCTTCGTCAGCAGTCTGTTGTGCTTTTTGAGCAGCAGCCAGAGCTTCATCAGCTTTACGGTAGGCTTCGTCTGCACGGGCCTGGGAGCGAGCTGCTGCGTCTTCAGTTGCAGTCAGACGAGCTTCGGTTTCTTTGGAGACGCTGCTGCAACCGGTAGCCAGAACTGCGGCCAGAGCCAGAGCAGAGAATTTCAGAACGTTGTTCATCGTGTTCCCCTTCAAGGACTTTCAATTTAATGGCTACTTTCTCAGAGTGAGCTAATAGCCGGCGTACATACTACCCATTACTTGTAGTAAGTAAACTGACGTTGCGCAAGAAGCAAAAAAATTTCTTGTGCCGAATCTATTTTGGCTAATCTTTTGACGGTTTGTATGAAAACCGTCCAGTTTTTTGCGCCTCGACGAACATTGGATCCAGGCTGAAAGGGCCGGCCCGCATGTGTTAAGCCTTGTAAATCGATGAAATTTTATATAACGAAGCGGGGCACTTTGGTCGCGCTTGGCTTTACTGCGCCAGGCATCTTTTGCGCATCTAGAGGTGACTTTAAGAGCGCCAGTTCGTCTCAAGGTTCAACTGCCGGCAATGTTCAGGCTATCGGTCGCCGATTGATCGAGGCCCTTTCTATATCCATCAGCGGCGGGGAATGACGAGTGCGCCTTGAGCAATTTCAGGTTTGGTGCCTACTATTCCCTATGTGCTGGTTGTGAGCGCTCACGGTTTTCTCGCTGTCGAAACCGGCACGGGGTGGCGTAGATGTTCCTTCGCCGGAAAAACATCGGTAAGGTAGGGTCGTTAATTCAGACCCGCGAGGAGTAGTGATGAGCGAGGCGTTGTCCATCCACCATGACCAGGCTGGTCATCAGTTCGAGACCAATGTGGACGGTCATCGTGCCTACCTGACCTACATGGACCTCGGGAAGCAGACCCTGGATATCTATCGCACCTTCGTGCCCAACGCACTGCGGGGGCGAGGCATTGCGGCTGCGTTGACCGAGGAAGCCTTGAAGTTTGCCGAAGAGGCTGGCTACACGGTGATCCCGTCGTGCTCCTATGTCGAACGCTACATGGAGCGCCACCAGCGCCATGCCGCGAAGCTATAACTGACCAGTTGCCAATAAAAAACGCCGGGCTTAGCCCGGCGTTTTTGTGTGCGCGAAACAGGTACAGGCTCAGGTGCGTTTGCGCTGGGGCAACACGTCCTTGAGTTTGGCATGCATGCTGCGCAGGGTGGTTTCGGTGGCGGACCAGTCGATACAGGCATCGGTGATCGATACGCCGTACTGCAAGTCGGCCAGGTCTTTTGGAATCGCCTGGCAACCCCAGTTCAGATGGCTCTCCACCATCAAGCCGATGATCGACTGGTTGCCTTCCAGGATCTGGTTGGCAACGTTCTCCATCACCAACGGCTGCAACGCCGGGTCTTTGTTGGAGTTGGCGTGGCTGCAATCGACCATGATGTTTGGCTTGATCTTGGCCTTGTTCAGCGCCTGTTCGCACAGGGCGACGCTGACCGAATCATAGTTGGGCTTGCCATTGCCGCCACGCAGCACCACGTGACCGTAGGCGTTGCCCTTGGTGGTCACGATGGACACGCCGCCTTCCTGGTTGATACCCAGGAAACGGTGAGGGCTGGAGACCGATTGCAGCGCATTGATCGCCACGGTCAGGCCGCCGTCGGTGCCGTTCTTGAAGCCTACGGCCGAGGACAGCCCGGACGCCATTTCGCGGTGGGTCTGGGATTCGGTGGTGCGTGCGCCGATAGCCGACCAACTGATCAGGTCCTGCAGGTATTGCGGGGAGATCGGGTCGAGGGCTTCGGTGGCGGTGGGCAGGCCCATTTCAGCCAGGTCCAGCAGCAGCTTGCGACCGATGTGCAAGCCGTCCTGGATTTTGAAGGAGTCGTCCAGGTACGGGTCGTTGATCAAGCCTTTCCAGCCGACGGTGGTACGCGGCTTCTCGAAATACACGCGCATGACCAGGTACAAGGTGTCGGACACCTCAGCTGCCAGCACCTTGAGGCGCTCGGCATATTCGTGGGCGGCCTTGAGGTCGTGGATAGAGCAGGGCCCGATCACCACGAAGAGGCGGTGGTCGGTGCCGTCGAGAATGTCACGGATGACTTCGCGGCCCTTGGTGACGGTCTGCAGGGCAGCGTCGCTCAGGGGGATTTCGCGCTTGAGCTGATCGGGGGTGATCAGGGTCTCGTTGGATTCAACGTTAAGGTCATTGATCGGTAAATCAGCCATCGTGTTACTCGCCAGGGTCACGGGTGCCGGCCGCCAGCTATCCCCGTGCGGCGGGCACAGCATGATTTGAATGCAGGGGGGAGGAACCTTAGCGCGTAACACGGGCCCGCGACAATGGGCAAAGCCCGGTTTAATCCAGCGCTGGCTGCACAACCGCCTCATGGGAGAACTCGCCGGCATGGCGCGACACCCAATCACGGGCCATGGCTTCCAGTTGCGCAGGCGTTGGCTCGGCATCTTCGTGCAGGCGGCAGTAACGCTCGATCTGGCACACTTGCTCGCCCATCCGCGCACCGAACAAGGCGTGTTCGTCGGTAAAGCAGATACCGATGCGATAGCCCTGTTCGACCTTGCGGCACCAGGAAACATAGCCCGGATAACGGGCGCTGGGCCCCAGGGAAGGGATATGCAGATCAACCGCCGTGCCGGCGCGCCAGGCACGCGGCCAATTGCAGGCGATGCCGCCACGGCCGATAGTGTGCAGGCGTTGGCGGGGAAGGGCGGGAGAGGGACGTTGGATCAACTCGACAGCGACATCATCAGGGTGAGGTAAAAAACGACCCATGTACACGGACTCCGAGCGCCGTCCAGTTGACGGCAATGGCAGCAGTATAGTGAAGGAACTGGAATTGACCGACCTGGATATTGACCAGCAATTGCTGGGATTGCCAGGTATTTCGCTGGTAGTGTTCACCAGTGTCGGTTGTACCAGTTGCCGCTGGGCACGCCAGCAATTGCCCGGCTGGCACTTGCCGGTGGACCGCGTGTGCTGGGTGGATGCCGGGCACAACGGCGGTGCGGTGCAACGCTACCAGATCTTTCATTTGCCGGCATTGTTCCTGGTATGCGAGGGTCAATTCCTTGGGCAATTACAGGCACGTCTTACAGCATCCGACCTCGCCGAATGCGTAAACCAGGCGCTAACCCGAACACCAGAGGATTTGCCATGACAGCAGTTGCAGCCCCGTCGCCACGCATTGGCATTATCGGCACCGGTGCCATTGGTGGTTACTACGGACTGATGCTGGCGCGTGCCGGCTTCGACGTGCATTTCCTGTTGCGCAGCGAATACGCCGCGGTGAGCAAGCATGGCCTGCACGTC
>NZ_WKCD01000354.1:0-4934 GCF_021606625.1 Pseudomonas sp. PA-4-8C | reverse complement strand
GAGTAACATCAACGCGCAACCGCAGAATGATTTTGCACCCAACCTGTGCGCCATCGAACGGCAACGCTATCGTGCCTCCGACGGCCGTGCTGTGACACTCAATATAGGCTGGATCGCTGCAGCGAACCGGACGTTTCAAGGCTACGGCATGGTTGCACCTGCGCTGGCGCGGGACGAACAGGAGGTTATCGAAATGTTCAGCGCACTGAACCGCTCGATGGCGATGATCCAGTTCAGTCTCGCGGGTGAGGTCGTCTACGCCAACGAATCGTTCGTCCAGGCGATGGGTTACAGCCTTGCGGAGATACAGGGCAAGCATCACCGTCTGTTCTGCCTGGCGGAGGACGTGGCGTCGGCGCATTACGACGAATTCTGGAAGAGTCTGAACAAGGGCGTGTTTAACGCTGGTCGCTTTCGCCGGGTAGATAAAAGCGGAAAAGTGGTTTGGCTGGAGGCCACTTACAATCCCATCAGAGACGCTTCCGGTCGGGTTTATAAAATTGCCAAATTCGCCAGCGTAGTGACCGAGCAAGTTGAAAAAGCCGACGGAATCAAACAAGCAGCGACCATGGCTTACGACGTGTCGCTAGATACCGATGTGAAAGCTAACCGAGGGATGGAACTGGTCGCCGACTCCGTGCTCGGCACACAGAATATTTCCCAACAGATGGCCTTGGTGACCGACAGCATGACCGCGCTTGAATCGCAGTCGCAGTTGATCGCTTCCATCGTCGACACGATCGGCGCCATTGCCACCCAGACCAATCTCTTGGCGCTTAACGCCGCTATCGAAGCTGCACGCGCTGGAGTGCATGGACGAGGATTCGCTGTCGTGGCGGATGAAGTGCGCAAGCTCGCCGGCCGTACCAGTGCGGCCACCCAGGAGATTAACGGTGTGGTCAGGCAAAATCGAGAATTGGCCGGCGAAGCCGCGTTGCATGTCCAGTGCAGCAGAGACCAAGCCAACGTTTTATTGGAACTGTCCGAACAGGCAGGTATGGCGATGGCAGCTATCCAGTCAGGCGCAAAGCAAGTAGTGAAAGCCATTGGTAGAGTCACCAGCGATCTGCATTGAACGCTTTATCTGCGTCGCGGTAACGCCTCCTCCTTTGGTGAAAGCAATATGGAAGTTTTTGCGTACGGTTTTTCCGATTGATAACAGGAATTTGGATGCCAAAGCACACTTAATTCATTGATTAGGTATTGCCCAGACGTTGACATCACATTCAGGCCGTTTCGGAAAAGGAGTTTAGGGATGCCGGCGACTTTCAAAATCAGACCAAGAATGCGAACACTGCTATCACCAGCGGTAACCAAGATTGAAATGGCGGGAATTGTTTCCTGGCTTTGTGTGTTGCTGATTGAGCCTGCGACAACGTTAAATCTGTTAAATATGTTGGTTACAGCATCGTTGTTGGTTATTTGGTACGTTCATCGCGTAGTTGCTGATTTTCGCATATGGAGAATGCTCGGCGGCGTGTATATATTGATTTTGTCACTCGGCTTTGCGCATGTGATTGACACCAATGTGCAGCTGCGCGTCTTTACGCTGCCCCTAGCTGTGATCATCGTGGTAAGCAGTGCTATCTTATTCGTCACGGTTCAGGACTATCTTCTCTCTACATTGCTGGTCTGGATACTGATGTGGCCCAATTTGGACGTTGGCTTTTACCGGGAACTGGAAGTTTATCTGGTCATTTTTTGCGTTGCTTCCATGTCCATAGGGTTTACTCTCAGCTTTACCTATCTAAGAAACATGCGCTCAGTGTTGTTGGTCGAAAGTGAATTCAGGACATTGGCGGAGACAGATTTTCTCACCTCCTTACTTAATCGACGGGCCTTTATGGGGTTCTTCCAAAATGCATTGGCAGAAGGCCGCAGCGGCTACTTTATAATGTTAGACATTGACGAATTTAAATTAAAAAACGATCAGTACGGTCACGATGTCGGTGACAAGATTTTGTGTGCCATGGCCGCGTGCCTGAAATCCACCCCTGGCAGCCACAGTGTCGGGCGGATTGGAGGTGAGGAATTCGGTGTCTTGTTGTTGGGCGAAGATGATGCGGTTGCTCATGAGTACGCATTGCGCCTGCTGGGCAACATCCGTTGCAGTGTATTGCCTCCGCATCAGTTCACTTGCAGCGCGGGCGTCGCGCAGTTCCGAGCGACATCGGACATGTCCGCAGTGCTCAAATGCGCCGACAGCAATATGTATAAAGCGAAGCATGATGGTAAGGATCGGGTGTTTCAGGATGGAAGGCAGGTCAAACCGCTACGTCCTGTAACTACGTAATTAAGGTTTGACTGGAGGACGTCTGTGAAAATCGTTTTCGAAGAAATCGAATCTCCCCCTTGCTGCTTGCTTACTCTGGGCACCTTCACTTTAATGTTCCAGAACCGCTCAGAGGCTGAAAGCTTTCTCAAGCTCCTGATGGGGGCGCAGACATCGTTTAGCCCCAATCGCTGAACGTCTGCTTCTGGCCGATTGCTGCCCTTCGTGAAGGGCAGGTTAGCGTCGGATGCTCTCCTTTGCCACGTAGCATTCGATCACCGCCCAACTCAGTTTGTGACGGTGATCGTCGCAATCGTTATTCCTTCTCCAGCTCTGCAATACCTCTCACCGGATAGATCACTTCATGGGTGTCCAGATTTCGAATCTCGGATTCGATAGTAATGGTCGAGACCTGACGCCCCGGGGGCCCATTGATGTCGTCGCGGGTGGTGAAGTCCACGACATATCGCTGGCCTGCGCGGAATTCCACATCGCGAGCACCGAAGCCGCACTTGGCGCCACCGGTACCCAAGGCATTCATCGATACCCAACACCAGCTCAAGGAGTGTTTGCCTGGGGTCAAGCGCAGTGCCTGCTTGCCGGAAACGTCAAGGATTGAGCGCCGCCCGGAACCCTCTAGTAGTTGGTCGTCCACATGCGTGGCCAGCAGCAATCGATGGAATTTTACTCCCAATCCGCGAAAACGGGTGGTGGCGAAATACACCACTGGCGCATTGGCCGCGTTATTGGACAAGTCATATGGCGTCATCAACTCCGGTGCCCAATCGCCTTGGTAATCCTTGTAGTGGTAGTTGGAACAAGCGGTTGTGAGACCGGCAATCAGCAGAACAGCTGGGAGTTTGAGATACTACAGAAATGACGACGAGCGCATTATTCTTCCTTGTTTAACGAGTTGGTTAGGATACCGCATCGCGAAGCCAGCTAGTACTTGAGCGGATTAGGAAACTCATCGCCCATCAGTTTCGAGCCAGCGAAAGTACAAGCGCACTTTTAAAGCAGTCGTCGCTCTCGTCATCGCAGAGGGCTTTGTGCTGAGGCTGAATCCACCAAAGCCATCAAGCGCCAAATCGTCGAGTCGTTGTATGTGGCTTACAACGACGCGACGAGATCATCGATCTAATGAATTGAAGAGCTGATCATCAGCCAGGGCAGGGCGCTTCGCGATCGAGGAGTCTGGCGGTGAGGAGTACGCCCAGTTCGCTCAGTTGGTGGATCGCCAGGGCGATGTCGCGGTGTTTGCCGTTGAGGTCTTCGGACAGGTCGAGCAGCAGGGTGCTGACGTTGGTGAAGGTTTCGTAGCTGTTGGTGATGAGGGTTTCGTTGCTGGCGTTGGGGGCGACGGTGAAGAGGGTGGTTGAATCGTTAACCATGGTTAAGTTCCTTGCTTGGGCCACTTCCCCATCGCTACTAAACAATAAGGGCGGTAGCTGTACGCAGGTTAGTAGACCGGTGGAACCTAACAAAACCGGCGCGTCCGAGGACGCCCTACGCACAGCCACCATCAAGCACAGACGGGAGCGTCTGATGGATGAAGCGTGTGCACTTGTTAGGTCTGAGGTGGGCTACTAAACCCGATCACTGAACAATTCAGCGACCGAGCCACCTTAGAGACGGCCACCTCAGCGCACAAGCCGGCGGATTCTGACGCAGGCGTAGGCAATGGAGCAAGGTGCGGCAGGGGAATCGGATTTTGCCTTCAGGCGCTGCGTGATCGTTTGGGGTTTTCGCGAGCAAGCTCGCTCCTACAGGAGTGTTCGTCACCTCAAACGAAATTGTTAGCATTGAACGCGTTTCATATTGGAGGCAGGGATGGATGACACGATATGAGGTTCAACCAATCACATACCTTCCGCGCCAGATACAGGCGCTGGAAAAGGAGGCCGTTGGCGAGGGTTTCAGGTTCCTCACGCGTCTGATTAACGAATGGCACTCTGGAGCAAACCGCTTTGATGCACCCGGCGAGTGTCTGATGGCGGCCTATTTGAATCAGCAGTTGATAGGCATTGGAGGTCTTTCAGTTGATCCCTATGCTGACAATAATGTGGCCAGACTGCGACGGGTGTACGTCGCACCTTCGTCAAGGGGGCAACACGTCGGGCAGGCGCTGGTAAAGGCGCTTGTTGAACGTGCCGCTCCCAGGTTTCAGGTCGTGCGTCTTTTCACGGATACGGCTGAAGGAAGCGCCTTTTATGAGCGCTGTGGCTTCAAGCGAACGGATGATGCCCAGGCGACTCATATCATGCGGCTTGGCGGTTTCTGAGGCGGGTAGCTGCACCAGTGGACTGCGGAGTCGACATGAACGTGTTTTTGCTTTTCAGCTATGAAAGGCGTATCGAGCGTGCCCAGCGCTATCGACACCCAGTCGGCAAACTCGCCTTGAGACCGTGACCAGAACAATGCCGAGCCGCAGTGTGTGCAAAATTCGCGCAACACCGCCTCTGAGGATGCAAAGGTTTTGATGCTGTTGGCGCCGGAAAGTAGGCGTAGTGCGTTGCGGGGAACACTGCCGTAAGAAGCGAATGCGGCTCCGTGACTCTTGCGGCACTGGCGGCAATGGCAGTGGCTCACTGATTTGGGCGTGGCGGATAGCTCGTAAGTGACGGCTGCGCATAAGCAGCTTCCTTGGTACACGGTTGTCATG
>NZ_WKCD01000353.1:0-4965 GCF_021606625.1 Pseudomonas sp. PA-4-8C | reverse complement strand
GAAAACACCCAGCCTAGGCACGCCACTGACGCAACAGGCGTTAGATAGTTGAACAAACGCCAGGCAAAAAAAAGCCCGCAGTGTGCGCGGGCGAAACCAACGAAGAGCATTTGGGGGTGTGAAGCGAGGTGACGACTCAGCTACCGCGATAAGTGGAGTAGCTGTAAGGCGAAATCAGCAGGGGCACATGGTAATGGTCCTGTTCGGCACTGATGCCAAAGCGCAGTACCACCACGTCCAGAAAAGCCGGCTCGGGCAACTGCACCCCACGGGCCCGGTAGTAATCACCGGCGCTGAACTGCAGTTGGTACACGCCGCTGCGGTAGTCCTCGCCTTGCAGCAGCGGTGCGTCGCAACGGCCATCGCTGTTGGTGGTGGCGGTAGCGACCAGCTCCAGCTGCGCGCCTTCGACGCGGTACAGCTCAACCTTGATGGCGCTGCCGGGGCAGCCGTGCGCGGCGTCCAAAACGTGTGTAGTCAAACGTCCCATGGCTTTTATGCGCCTCCCGAAGTCAGTCATAGAGAAACCCGCACTCTTTCAGGGCAGTGAAAAAGCCGGCGATGGCTGATTAAGACATTTTTCTAAAAAATTGTACACAATAAATTCAACAGCCTTCCAACCCCCTGTAGGAGCGAGCTTGCTCGCGAAAAACGTCAACGATGACGCGGACTATCAGGATAAAAGTGGCGCCCTCAGGTTTTTCGCGAGCAAGCTCGCTCCTACAGTGGGCTTTTTCATCTTAACCTGACCACTTAGGCAAGTTTCTTGCAGACAGACCGTTCAGAAAAAATGCAGAAATGCAGGCTTACAAAGTTTGCGATAAGTTGTATACAATCACTCATCGCTGTGACGCCACTCAGTCATTCCACTGCCCGGCCGCCACACATTTGCTACCACGAACAAGAAGGAAGACTGCAGTGAGCGCTGACTACCCACGCGACCTGATCGGTTACGGCAGTAACCCTCCTCACCCCCACTGGCCGGGCAAGGCACGCATTGCGCTGTCGTTCGTACTCAACTACGAAGAAGGCGGCGAGCGCAACATTCTGCACGGTGACAAAGAGTCAGAAGCCTTCCTCTCGGAAATGGTCTCGGCCCAGCCGCTGCAAGGCGAGCGCAACATGAGCATGGAGTCGCTGTACGAGTACGGCAGCCGTGCCGGCGTGTGGCGCATCCTCAAGCTGTTCAAAGAATTCGATATCCCGCTGACCATCTTCGCCGTGGCCATGGCCGCCCAGCGCCACCCGGATGTGATCCGCGCAATGGTCGAGGCCGGCCATGAGATCTGCAGCCACGGCTACCGCTGGATCGACTACCAGTACATGGACGAGACCCAGGAGCGCGAGCACATGCTCGAAGCCATCCGCATCCTCACCGAACTCACCGGTGAACGCCCACTGGGCTGGTACACCGGCCGCACCGGCCCCAACACCCGCCGTTTGGTGATGGAGGAAGGTGGCTTCCTGTACGACTGCGACACCTACGACGATGACCTGCCCTACTGGGAACCCAACACCCCCAACGGCAAGCCGCACCTGGTGATCCCCTACACCCTGGACACCAACGACATGCGCTTCACCCAGGTGCAGGGTTTCAACAAGGGCGATGACTTTTTCGAGTACCTCAAGGACGCCTTCGACGTGCTGTATGCCGAAGGTGCCGAGGCGCCGAAGATGCTTTCGATCGGCCTGCATTGCCGCCTGATCGGCCGCCCGGCACGCCTGGCCTCGCTCAAGCGCTTCATTGAATACGTCAAAGGCCATGACCAGGTGTGGTTCACCCGCCGCGTGGACATCGCCCGTCACTGGCACCAAACCCACCCCTGCACGGGAGCGGCGAAATGACTGCGTTCCAAACCCTTAAACCCTCGACCTTGAGCCGCGACGCATTCGTCCAAGCCTTCGCCGATATCTACGAACACTCGCCATGGGTAGCCGAAAAGGCCTTCGACCTGGGCCAGGATACGTCGATCGACCAGATCGAAACCCTGCACCAGCGCATGAGCGATATCCTGTTGAGTGCTGATCACGCCTCGCAACTGGCGCTGATCAATGCTCACCCGGACCTGGCAGGCAAAGCCGCCGTCCAGGGCCAACTGACCCAAGCCAGCACCGATGAACAAGCAGGCGCGGGTATTCACCAATGCACGGCCGAAGAGTTTTCTCGCTTCACCGAGCTGAATGAGGCCTACAAAGCCAAGTTCAAGTTTCCCTTCATCATGGCGGTAAAAGGCAGCAACCGGCATCAGATCCTCGCCGCGTTCGAAACGCGCATCCACAACTCTGCAGACGCTGAGTTCAAGTGCGCGCTGGACGAGATCAACAAGATCGCGTTGTTCCGCTTACTGACCCTCTAGCAGTCCATCCCCAGCCACTCTATCTAAGGCAGACAAGAAGAATGAAAGCTTACGCCGTACCTTTCGAGAAGTTCGTCAACCTGGCCGACGCCCGCCTGGGCACCAAGATCATCTCGGTGACCGATGACTGGTTCGCTGACGCCAACCGCCTGTTCCAGCCGACCCCGGCCGTGTGGAAGGAGGGCGTTTTCGATGACAACGGCAAGTGGATGGACGGCTGGGAGTCACGCCGCAAGCGCTTCGAAGGCTACGACAGCGCGGTGATCCGCCTGGGCGTGCCGGGTTCGATCAAAGGCGTGGACATCGACACTTCATTCTTCACCGGCAACTTCCCGCCGTCGGCCTCCCTGGAAGCCTGCTTCCTGGCCTCGGGTGAGCCGGATGCCAATACCCAGTGGGTGGAAGTGCTGTCAGCCGTCGAGCTGCAAGGCAACAGCCACCACTACCACGAGATCAACAACGACCAGGCGTTCAGCCACCTGCGCTTTAACATCTACCCGGATGGCGGCGTAGCCCGTCTGCGTGTGTACGGTGTGCCGTTCCGCGACTGGTCCTCGGTGGGCGACAACGAACAGGTCGACCTGGCTGCCGCGCTCAATGGCGGCCGTGCCCTGGCCTGCTCCGATGAACACTTCGGCCGCATGAGCAACATCCTCAACCCAGGCCGTGGCATCAACATGGGCGACGGTTGGGAAACCGCGCGTCGTCGTACGCCAGGCAATGACTGGGTGATTGTCGCCCTGGGCCACCCGGGCGAGATCGAGAAAATCGTGGTCGACACCCTGCACTTCAAGGGCAACTACCCGGACACTTGCTCGATCCAGGGCGCCTTCGTGAAAGGCGGCACCGACAGCCAGATCGAAACCCAATCGCTGTTCTGGCGCGAATTGCTGCCGGCGCAGAAGCTGGAAATGCACGCCGAACACACCTTCGCCGAGCAGATCAAAGCGCTGGGGCCGATTACCCACATCCGCTTGAACGTGTTCCCGGATGGTGGGGTGAGTCGCCTGCGCGTCCTGGGCAAGGTTGCCAAATAACACCCGATCGTCCCCACGCTCTGCGTGGGGATGCACCCCGTGACGCTCCGCGTCACACAGCGGACGCAGAGCGTCCAGGGCAGCGTTCCCACGCAGAGCGTGGGAACGATCTATAGACAAGACAAGAAGACAGCCATGCGCACACTGATGATCGAACCTTTGACCAAAGAAGCCTTCGCCCCCTTCGGAGACGTTATCGAAACCGATGGCAGCGATCACTTCATGATCAACAACGGGTCGACCATGCGCTTTCACAAACTGGCCACGGTCGAAACCGCGAAGCCGGAAGACCACGCCATCATCAGCATCTTCCGCGCCGACGCGCAGGACATGCCGCTGACTGTGTGCATGCTGGAGAGACACCCGCTGGGCAGCCAGGCTTTCATTCCGCTGCTCGGCAACCCCTTTCTGATCGTGGTCGCGCCACTTGGCGATGAACCTGTATCAGGCTTGGTCCGCGCCTTCGTCACCAACGGCAGGCAGGGCATTAATTACCATCGCGGCGTCTGGCACCACCCGGTGCTGACGATCGAAAAGCGGGATGACTTCCTGGTGGTTGATCGCAGTGGCACAGGCAATAACTGCGATGAGCATTTTTTCAAAGAGGATGAGCGGTTGATCCTCGCCCCCCACCAATAAGAGAAGGTCTGATCACCCGACAACAAGGGTGACAGGCGAGAGGTAAAGACTGTGGAAGCACATCTGTTGGAATGGCTGAACCTGAGCGTGCGCTGGGTTCACATGATCACTGGCGTCGCCTGGATCGGCGCTTCTTTCTACTTCGTCTGGCTGGAAAACAACCTTAATCGCGTCAACCCCAAGAACGGCCTGGCCGGTGACTTGTGGGCGATCCACGGTGGCGGTATCTACCACCTGGAAAAATACAAACTGGCCCCGCCGACCATGCCGGACAACCTGCACTGGTTCAAATGGGAAGCCTATTTCACCTGGATGTCGGGCGTCGCGCTGCTGTGCGTGGTGTTCTACCTCAACCCCACGCTGTACCTGCTCGCCCCCGGCAGCAGCCTCAGCGGCACCGAAGGCGTGTTGCTGGGCATCGGCTCACTGTTCGCCGGCTGGTTCATCTACTCCTTTCTGTGCGACTCGGCCCTGGGCAAACGCCCTGCCCTGCTCGGCTTGATCCTGTTCGTGCTGTTGATTGCGGCGGCTTACGGCTTCAGCAAGGTATTCAGCGGCCGGGGTGCCTACCTGCACGTGGGTGCGGTGATCGGCACGATCATGGTGGGGAACGTGTTCCGCATCATCATGCCGGCCCAACGCGCGCTGGTGGCGGCCATCGCCGAGAACCGCACACCCGACCCGGCGCTGCCGGCCAAGGGCCTGTTGCGCTCACGCCACAACAACTACTTCACCTTGCCAGTGCTGTTCATCATGATCAGCAACCACTTCCCGAGCACCTATGGCAGCCAATACAACTGGCTGATCCTGGCCGGGATCGCGGTGGCGGCGGTGTTGGTGCGCCATTACTTCAACACCCGGCATGACAGCCAGAAGTATGCGTGGACCTTGCCCGTGGGCGCCTTGGCGATGATCAGCCTGGCCTACGTGAC
>NZ_WKCD01000352.1:0-4997 GCF_021606625.1 Pseudomonas sp. PA-4-8C | reverse complement strand
CGCCATAGGCATAACCCACTTCACTTTCACCTTCAGCCCATGAGCTTTGGTGGCTGAGCTTGACTTTGCAATAGCTATAATAGCTACCTAGAAACCAAGCCCGCATTTCACCATAAGTCACTCTATCTTCCATTACGGCGTCTTCCTCGGAGGACGTAACATAGCCCCCTGATTGTCAAGAATATTAACGGTAATATTGGGGTACTTCGCCTTGAACTGCTCAGCCACATTCAGACAGCTGGCACAAGCCGCTTTCTCCGTAAGGATATTTACTGTTCCTCTGGCGGAGGTATTTCCCCCCAACTGGTCAGCGATATTATCTAGAATTTTATACTCCGTATCGATTCCCCGATAAACCAAGTCTCCTGCCTTATTGGGTACAGATTGAGCGACAAAATTCCCATTTCCGGAGCCGACAAGCCCCTTACCGGCATCAGAAACTTGGCTGTGTGCGGCCATCTGTTTAGGTATTCCCGGTATATCTATTTCCGCGACAGCTACGTTACCACTTCGCCGTAACCCAGACGGCAATCCAGCTCGAACGTCCATGATCCGTTGGGCCATCGGAGCAGTGTCAATCACGGTCGCAGTCGCTTTGGCACCAGGAAGCAACAGCGGTCGAGAAAACGCCCTACTATAAGAGCCTACTTCACTTACCCCGTCCGGGTAAACAACCTTCATAGCATCATCAGAAACGGTAACGACACTCCCCTTCGGCAAAATATTGCCATTGGCTAATGTCACCGTCTCACTCAATTGCACCGTGGTATTGGCCTGAACAACCTTGCTCTCGACGTAAGTCGCACTACCACGCAATACCGCACCACCCGCTTGTTCGGCGAGCTCAGCCTCAACAGTAACCGCGACCTTGCGACCCAACACAGCAACCCGCCCAATCGGCATGACGTCGAGTAAAGTAACGTCCTTCAGCCCTCCGACAGTCGCATCCTTAACACGCTCGCGAGTGCTATCCGATGCATCACTTGATCCATCAAACACACTGATTTCTGGATGCCGATTTACTGCGGCATTAACACCAAAACGATTGGCATCGGCCTGAAGCGTTCCGCCTGTCGGCCCATAAGACCCGGCACCGTTAGCGGCAAATAATCCGCTGTCGGCCTTTTGCTGGGCGGTAGCCTGGAAAGCTATTACCGGTTTGCCATACGCAGTCACAACCGAGCCGTCTTTCCATCGCAGCGGGGTGCCCTGGGCGCTCATCTGGGTTACAACGGCTTGGGCTACAGCCATATCGTCGGAGAACTTTCCAACCAGCGGATTTCCCTGCTGAGTGCCTTGATTCAACTGGGCACGCAAAGCCTCATATTTTTGTGCCGTCGCGTTATCCAGTTGGCTGTCGCTGGCCAGTGTCAGAAGCTCTTCCCAACTGAATCCCGACAGCGTTGGCTGCTGTCGCTCACGAGTGAGTTGAGCCGCTTTTTCCTTTAGCAGACGCTTCTCTTCAGGATGCAGTTGACGGTTATACGCCGTGGCGTCTTTGGCGATATCGATCCCGGTTTGCAGATCGCCGCCAACTATCGCTGCTGCCGTAAGTCCCACCAACTGCGACGCAGCCAGCTCCAGCTGTTTGTCACCCTTCACCAGCGTGCTTAGGCGTTCGCTCAATGCCTCGTTTGCCCCCGCGGCCATCGCCCCCGTAACAAACCCTTCGCCTGCCGCCTCACTGAGCAAGCCACCAACCAGCGCGTGCAGCGTCGTTTTCTCAACGCTCGCTTTATCCCATTCTTTATGATCCGCAAAGTCACCGACCGCATTGAAGGCAACCCCGCGCAGAACACCTTGCGCCTGGGAGACTAGCGATTGTTTGAGGTTGTCACCAAGGCTGCCACCTTGTAGCGCGGTACCAAAGCCCGCCTGTGCTGCGCCCTGAGCGCCTGAATAAGCCGCAAACTTGCCGACATCCGATGCGGAGCTGAGATTAAAGCCTTTCGTGACCTTGTTGACGTTATCACCGGTCACACCAAATGCCGGGTCCAGGACACTTGCCGTGAACCCTGCGGTCAACGCGCCCGTGGCATAGCTGCGCAGGTTATCGCTGGAAGTAATGTCCTTGAAGGTCGCGCCAATATTGCCGCCGTTGTTGATAAAGCTGACAGCGCTGTTACTCGCCACCGAGGTAAGCACCGCCGAAGCCATGACGTTGCCCCAACCGGCCGCCACCGCAGAAGTTGCCGCAGTCGCCGCCGTGGTTGCTGTAGCTGCCGTCGCGGCAGTAGCAGCAGTACCGGCGGCCATGGCCGAGCCCGATCCTGCGGTTGCACCTGCGAAGGTGCCAACTCCGGCACTCGCGGCCCCGGCTGTCAGTACCGTCACCACGATGATGATCGCCAGCATCGCCCCTTGCCCGAGGCTGGAGTTGCTGTATTTGAACGACTCATGCACTTCTCGCACTTGCCGCCAATCCACATCCCCACGTTTCTCGGCTTCTTTCAACCACGCCAATTGCGGGTCGGCCTTGACCATTACATCGATGGTTTGGCTAACGGTTTGCTGGTCGATCTGTTTGATGTCGATTTTCAGGCCATCGACAGCTTTGATCGCAAGGTTACCCTGGGCAATCAGTTGCGTTTGACGCAGCGTCTCATCGGTATTGCCCTTACCCTTGGAGCTGTTCCAGGCCAAGCTGCTTTTACTTTTCTCATGACTCTCCTGATGGAGATCTTTGACGCCTTCAAAGGTGATTTCTCCACCACTGGCAATGCTCAAGTCCTTGCCACTTTCCAGCGTCGCCACCTGGTACTTCTGATCCCCGCCACTCTCAAGAGTAAGGTCGCCACCGGTTTTGATTTCGCTGCCGATATTCTTGACATCGGTCACTTCATCACGCTTGGTTTGCTTGCCCCCCAAACCACTTTTTTTCTTCCGGTCGTAGAGCGAATAATCGCTGTCCTGCGCGGCCAAAAGGTCGAGATTGCCGCCAGCCACCAGATACGCTTCATCGCCCGCCGTGATCCGGCTGGAAATCAACGCCATATCTTCGCCTGCCCTGAGACTCACATCACCACCAGCAGTAACAGTGGTGGACACCTGGCTGACATGGTCTTCCTGACGGATAACTTTCTTTTTCTTACTGTAGGAATGCTGTTCGTCCGCCGCCGAGGACAGCAGCAAGTTCTCGGTAGCTGCCATAGCCACATCGCGCTTGGCATCGATCTGGCTGGCGATGGCGTTGATATCACGGCCCGCGACTACGCTGAGGTCGCGCCCGACCTCAAGGGTGGAGCCATATTGAGTGATGGTTTGACTGCTGTTTCTGCTGCCTGGGTTGAAGCTATCGACTTGCTGAGCAGAGGCCACATTGACGTCACGACCACCGCGAATAACGGTGTCGGCGCCACTCCTGATCACGCCACCTACGGAGCTGACATCGCGGCCGGCTCCCATACTCAGGTTGTTAGCCGCTTCAATACGCGCGGCGCTGTCCACAACACCATTCAACTGGTTAACGCCGTTGTAGATCGTCTGATACTGGTTGACCGTACGCTCGTTGATCACGTCGCCGTTGATCGCGGTCATCTTGACGTCACGTCCGGAAATGATGCCCCCGGCTTTGTTTACAAGGTTGTTACCCGCGAGCAGGTCGATACGCCCGCCTGCTTCGATAAGGCCGCTATTGACCAAGTTTTGTCCCGCAGCAGCCGACAAATTCCGGCTGGCACGCAACGTGCCGCCGTTTGTCAGGTTTTCCCCAGCAATCAGGTTGATGTCGTTCGCTGCAATCAATGCGCCGTTGGGGCCAAGACGGTTGTTGGCTTGAGCCAGGTACAGCACCGGTACCAGGACCTGCTCGCCGTTTACTTCATTTTTTTCAAGCCAGACAATGTCATGCGTCAGGGCCGCTACCTGCGCAGCGCTCAAGCTGACACCGACCGCCAGATTCAGCTGTTGCTTGCTCTGGATGGCGTTGTCCATCAGGTACTTGAACAGCTTTTCGTCGGTGTTCATGCCGGCGAGGAAGTGTTGACCCGTGCGTGCTACCACTGCTTGCTGGATAAGTTTTTGTTCATAAAAACCATCACCCAGACGCTTCCAACTGTCATCGGGGTTGTAGCCCAGTTTGGACAGCAGGTAGTCCGAGCTCATGAACTGTTTGAGGTCAGTCAGGGCCGGGTTGGTTTCAATCAGATATTTATGAGGGTTGCTACGGATTTGGGTGTCCGGGAGGCTTTGAACTCGACTGATCGTCTGTCCATCAGCAAAACTGGCAAGCGCCGCAACCGGGGCCAAAGTACTTTCAACGTTCTCCGGGCTACGACCCGGTATCTGCGCGTCTGCGGCAACAGACGCGGGGGCAACTACCTGAATAACGTTGATGTCACCGACAATGCTTTCTTCGGGCCGAGTAACAGCTTCCAAGCCAGTGGTAGCAGCCAACAGCCTGGATGCGCTCTGGGCACGGAGATCGGCGCCTTGGCCAAGCGGTAATTCTTTTTCGCGCTGCTCAACACTGATTTCTGCGGTACCCATCACCCAACTTTGCGGAGTGTCTGAGGTAGCTTGGGATGCGCCTTGCCCGCTAAGGCGGAATAGGCCGTTCTGGCCTTCAGGCAAGCTGAACCCCGGCAGAGACAACGGGTTCACTTGTTGTTGAGCCAAGTCAGCAGACAACTGGGGGTTTAAATGGATGACGGTCGTGGTTGTGGTCTTTTCGACCTGCGTATCGACACTTCCTTTGGCGGTGCCCGCAAACTCGGTATGGGCTTGCAAGCTGCTGTTATTGATCGTGGTTTTGGCGTTTATGTCGATCGTTTGCCCTGCCTGAATGATCGACGGCACACTACCACCACCGTCCGTAAAGACTTTAACGTCGCTCTTTATGCTGCCAGCAAGTATCTGTGCAGGTATGTCGACTGGGCGGTCTCAAGGAGCAAGTGCAACACCTGAGGTAAGGTGTTGCGATGAAAAAGACCTACAGCCACTTGAATACCGAAGAGCGAGTGACACTGATGCTCATGCGCCGGCAAGGTGACAGCCTG
>NZ_WKCD01000351.1:0-5015 GCF_021606625.1 Pseudomonas sp. PA-4-8C | reverse complement strand
CGCGGCCGCGCCAAACCCTGGGCTGGAAATTCCCCATAGAGGTGCTGACCGAGCACCTGCAGCTCCTGGCGACCAATAACTTGAATACGGTCAACTGACTGTTGCACTTGGAACTTGAGTCCGCCCTATCGACATGAATTGCCTAATCGCCAGCGCTCCCCTTTCATTTCTAGCTTTGGAGCCTGGCAAGGTCAAAGCTGCCTCAACCTTGGCACGGCTAGCTTCGTACATTGCAAATGCGTTGAACTCAGAATCAAGCAGCACCAAGAGCACAATATCGAAGGGTTGTCGTAGATCAATTGCACCCATACGGCCCGTAATCTTTTGCGAGTTCAGGATACATCGCCCCTTGATCTGGATTCTCGCGACGCCATCTTCCAGCGTCTCTGTAGCGTCGTAACCTGCCTGCCTTGCAGGATGTAGTACCAGGCCGAGTCGAGTAGCAGCTTCGTACTCTGCCACCTCGCCGGTCACGCCCAGCGGCTTGCCGGTCAGGCGATAGAATCTACGCGCGAGCACCTTGGCTTCTTTCAGAATCTCTAGGATTTCATCCTGGATCAATGCAGCCTGGTGAGGTTCCTGGCCATGACTGAGTTCAGTCATCTGCAAATGCCTCGAGCGCAGCGAGCAGCTTGGCTAGTTCAGCCAAGTTGGCCGCCGTCACGATGTCATATTCTCCTCGACTGCTCAGCCGATATACCTCTCGAGCCTTTTTGACCCGTTCCAGTAGAGGAACAACAATGCCTGACGCTCTTTCAAGAAATTCGTTAATGTCTGCCCGTGTTTGAGGGATCTTGTAGCCTTTGGCCGCGCTTGTGATGATGACGTCCGCATCCCGAAGCTTGGCGATGCCACTTGATCGGATTCTCTGGCCGTTGACCTCTCCAAGTCCGCTGTCTTTTAGATGCGCCATGATCTCCGTAGTCAGCACGTAATCCTTGGTGACGAATTCGCTTTGAAATCTTAAGAACCGCAGGATACTCAATTGCAGGCGCTCATCCTCATCAGGGTGTTCGCCAGCCCGCTCGCTAAAACGATCAGCCTGGCGGAGTGCTTCTTGGTGTACTTGGTAGTCTGCATACCCAGACTCATCCGTCGGCGGTGGCAGAAGAGACTGGTACTTGGATGGCCACTCAAGCATTCCAAGAGTCAGGCTGCGTAGGATTTTTTTGTAGGCAAGGACTGCTTCTTCCGAAGCTTTCTCTTCGTAGATCTGAGCGACTGATCCAGCAAAAAAATCTGCAACCTGAACCAAAACGTTGTCCTTACTGGCCATCGTCTGGAACGCATCCTTATCGCCAAATAGGTCGTCCACGAATCGTTCTGCAACGTAGCTTTTGAGGCTCTCCTGAAATTCCTGGCCACCATGCTCGTCAACGATCATCTGGAGGTCAGGGTATGCGCGGAACAAGCGTTCATAGAGCAACCCGTTCACGTATTTTATGAACGAGGTCTTGATACGGAGGCCGCCGTCTTTGTGAATTCGGGACTTATCAACGACGGTGAAATAGAGCTTGAAAGGCAGCTCAGCTAGCTCGTTGAGGATTCGGGAACGGCGATCTGAATCCTTCGGCTTCAGATTGCTGGATTTGATCTCGCCTGTTTGAAAGTGACGCATGCGGAGTGCTTCAGCTTGGGCATAAGCAGCTTCCAGGTCTTTCTCTGCCACCAGAATGGAGCACACGATGAAGAAGCCCGAGCTCCCTCCCTTTGACGTATCAAGGTCGGAATTCCCGGACTCATCCACGAAGGCATAGGTTCTGTCCATGAGCTTGCTCCATCAACAACGTACTGAGCGCGGTGGGTCGCCCAATGGCAAGGTGGCGAACTTAGTTCGTCGCAGTGGTAGTGCCTGGAGCGGGGCCTTCGCTGAACGTGTAGTTGATGACCACGTCATTACGGATCAAAACGTCGAGCGTTTTCTGAATGCCCGTAGTCGTCACCTTCATGGTGACCACGTAGCTCTGGGCATGGGCTGAGCCGTTGGTGTAGGTGTAGATCCACTTTTCGTCAGTCTCGCTGACAGCACTCTTGGCGTAGGGCTCACCAAACAGGGACTTCAACTCAATAGTCGTCGTTTTGCCTTTGGTGATGCTCGCTACACTGGCCGACGGAAAGTCTCGCCCTGCGGTGTAGTGGGACGTAGCGCAACCGCCAAGTGCGACACAGATCCCCATTACTGCGATGAGCTTTTTCATATCCATCCTTGATCGTAGAAAGCTCCAAATCTAGCTGGCATCGAGGCTAAAAGCCATCACCAAGGTGATCAGCTACTTTCGTGCATTCGCAGATAATGCCTTGCACATGTAGCAAGCCGAGCCAGGGTAAAGCCCCCTGAACTGCTCCGTCTGAGAAATAAGAGGTGGGGCAGAGCCTCGTTGATTTACTGCATAGCCCTGCTGCTCAAAAAAGCCTGACGCAGTTGTTGTCAGCAAATGAAATCGAGCGATTCCCTGCTCGGCGGCTTTCGCTTCAATGATCTTAAGCACCGTGACACCGATCCCTTTCGATCTGTATGTCGAGACTACGACCAGGGAACGCAGCAACCCGTCCGTACCATGCGTTTCGAAACCTCCCCATGCGACCGTCTCACTATCCTGTGTGAACTCAAAAAAGGTTCGGCCTGGAAGATCAATACCGTCTCCTAGAAGGTCAGCAGATTTCAGTGCATCGCGAAAGCGCTGCCATTGACCTCCGGCTATTTCCGTTGCCTGGATCATCATCTCTTTGCCCATCCCCTTATCTCCTTTGTGCCGCTTTGTAAGAACTGTCACGGCTCAAGCCGAAGCAGCAGTCATCATATTCGCTTTACCGCATATTCGCTAAAGCGTATATTCGATTTTCCATATGCATCGAGTTTAACCATGAGCCTTGCTATCAAAGTGCTTTTCGTGTGCGTTGCCAACTCAGCCCGATCCCTGCTTGCAGAGGCTTTGCTGCGTCACACCGATCAGCGCTTCGAGGCCTTCAGCGCAGGGTCTGAACCGTCTGAGGTTGATCCGCGCACAACTCAGGCATTGGAGGCTGTTGGAGTCGATGCAACGGGCCTGCGCAGCAAGTCCATCAGCGAGTCTCAAGCTGATCGATTCGATTACGTAATCACTCTTTGTGATAAATCCGCAAGCGAGTGCCTACCAATGCCCAATGCAGGTGAAATCATTGCCTGGGATTTTCCTGACCCAGTAACTAGCGATGATCCTGGCGCATTTCGCCACACGCTCCACGACATCCACGAGCGCATCAAGCTCTTCGTTTTGGTCAAGACCAAACACCTGGAGGATCTATGACAGAACCCTTGAACCCCACCACCTTATTCAAGTGCCTGGCGGATGACACCCGAGCAAAAATTTCGCTGCTTGTCGTCAGTGAAGGTGAGCTGTGTGTATGCGAGCTAACGGCAGCACTCGACCTGAGTCAGCCGAAGATTTCTCGTCATTTGGCGCTGCTGCGCTCTGCCGGTTTGTTGTTGGATCGTCGCCAAGGCCAATGGGTGTACTACCGACTGAATCCTGATTTGCCCGCGTGGGTGACTGCAGTTTTGAAGGAAGTGGTAGACGCCAATCAGCAATGGCTGGAAACCGAGGCTAAGCGCCTCTGCGGCATGAACGACCGTCCGATCAACCAAGCCGTGTGTAGCTGATTCACGCCCAACCGGATTAATTAAATGCTGATTGCCGTATTGATCTTTATCGCCACCATTGTCCTTGTCATCTGGCAGCCCAAGGGGCTTGGGGTTGGCTGGAGTGCGATGTTCGGTGCCATCGTGGCGTTGCTGGCAGGTGTCGTTACCCTTGCCGACATACCAGAGGTTTGGCGCATTGTCTGGAATGCCACTGGGACTTTCATCGCGGTCATCATCATTAGTCTGCTGCTTGATGAGGCAGGTTTTTTCAAGTGGGCTGCGCTGCATGTGGCCCGATGGGGAGGCGGGAGCACCCGCAAGCTGTTCGCATTTATCGTCCTGCTGGGCGCAGCGGTGTCGGCCCTGTTCGCTAATGACGGAGCAGCATTGATCCTCACACCCATTGTGATCGCGATGTTGTTGGCGTTGCGTTTTTCTCCTGCGGCTACTTTGGCATTCGTCATGGCAGCCGGTTTTATCGCCGATACGGCGAGCTTACCGCTGGTGGTTTCCAACCTGGTAAACATCGTTTCTGCCGACTACTTCGATATCGGCTTCAACGAATATGCTTCGATCATGGTGCCGGTAAACATCGTCAGCGTGGCGGCGACATTAGCCATGTTGCTGTGGTTTTTCCGCAAAGATCTACCAAAGACCTATGACCTCAATCAACTGGACAATCCGGACGAGGCAATCCACGACCGGGCCACTTTTGTAGCTGGTTGGTGGGTGTTGGCACTACTGCTGATCGGCTTCTTTGTCATTGAGCCATTGGGGGTGCCAATCAGCGCCATTGCAGCAGTTTGTGCATTCATTCTTTACGTCATCGCGGCTCGTGGTCACGCCATCAACACAGGCAAGGTGCTCAAAGAGGCGCCATGGCAGGTGGTGATTTTTTCTTTGGGTATGTACCTGGTTGTATATGGCCTGAAGAACGCCGGCCTGACCGACCACATCGCGCAGATCCTGAACGTGTTCGCCGGTTATGGCGTTTGGGGCGCGTCCCTTGGTACAGGGCTGCTAACAGCGTTGCTGTCTTCGATCATGAACAACATGCCCACCGTTTTGGTAGGCGCCTTATCCATTCATGCCGCCGAAGTCGATGGTGTAGTCCAGCAAGCGATGGTTTACGCCAACATCATCGGCTGCGACTTGGGCCCGAAGATCACCCCAATTGGGAGCTTGGCAACTCTGTTGTGGCTGCACGTGCTCGCCCGGAAAAACATAACGATCAGCTGGGGTTACTACTTCAAGACCGGGATCGTGCGGCGGACTCAAGTTCCAAGTGCAACAGTCAGTTGACCGTATTCAAGTTATTGGTCGCCAGGAGCTGCAGGTGCTCGGTCAGCACCTCTATGGGGAATTTCCAGCCCAGGGTTTGGCGCGGCCGCGT
>NZ_WKCD01000350.1:0-5024 GCF_021606625.1 Pseudomonas sp. PA-4-8C | reverse complement strand
TAGCCGCCCCGCGCCATGGATGGCGCGTGGCGGCGGCCCACGGATTCAAGCCTGTGTTCGGGCACACCGAGCCTAAGCGAGGTGCCGAGTGGTGGGGCAAGAGCGTTTTGCTTACTTTTGCGCTTTTTTTCAAAAGTGAGCCGCCGTCAGGGCGGAACCCTAAGTGGCCGTTACCTAAATAATGGATATGTACGCGGTCGAATCCAACATCCTGGTCGGCCGTCAGGCCGTCTTCGCAGGCAAGCCAGCTCCCACATTTGGATCGCGGTGCGTCAGTTAGAACAGCGTCGGCTATCCGGTCGTCACGGGAGCAAGCTCCCTCGCCACAGGTCCAGCGTCGCACCAAAGTTGTGTAGATAGCGGTGTATCAGGCAACATCTTCATTGACTGACACAACGCTATCCCAGGCAAGCCAGCTCCCACATTTTCGACAGTGCCCGCTTCACACCCTCGCGGCCGTGCCCGGCTCCTGTTAGATTGGTCATTCTCCAAATGCCAGGGAAGCACCATGGGCCATTCACTGAAAATCCTGGGCCGTACCTCCTCCATCAACGTGCGCAAAGTACTGTGGACCTGCCAGGAACTGGGCATCGACTATGTGCGCGAAGACTGGGGCATCGGTTTCAAGCCTACCCAATCCCCCGATTTCCTCGCCTTGAACCCCAACGCGCAGGTGCCTGTACTGATCGACGACCATGGAGTGCTATGGGAGTCCAATACCATCTGTCGCTACCTTGTCGGCCTCTATCAGCGCCATGACTTGCTACCCGTTGAGCCTGCCTTGCGTGCACGGGTCGAACAGTGGATGGACTGGCAAGCCACCGAACTCAACCCTTCGTGGGGCTATGCGTTCCACGCACTGGTGCGTCAAAACCCGGACTATCAGGACCCGCAACGCATCCAGGCGGGTGTGCAGGCCTGGAACGACAAGATGGCCTTGCTGGAACAACAGTTGAGCAAGACCGGCGCCTACGTCGCCGGCCAAGAGTTCACCCTCGCTGACATCTTGATCGGCCTTTCGGTACATCGGTGGCAGATGACACCCATGGAGCGGCCACCCTACCCCGCCATCGCGGCGTATTACCAACGCCTCAGCCAGCACGCTGGCTTCAAGACGTTCGCGCTCGACGGCCACAATTAGAGAAGCAGTTGCGCGCTTTAAGCTCCAAGCCCAATAGCGCTTTGGCTTAAAGCTCGAAGCTTCCAACTCGCCTAACTCAAGGTTATTCATGCCCACACTCGCCGCCTGCGTCTCAGACCCCACCCGCGCCGCCCACATCAGCGCCCGCATCGACCGCCTGCCCGCCGTCGCCACTATTTGGCGCCTGGTGGCGTTGCTTTCCATCGGCGGTTTTTTCGAGCTGTATGACCTGTTCCAAACCGCCTATATCAGCCCTGGCCTGATCAGCGACGGGATTTTTCATACCGGCAGCGAAGGCGTGTTCGGCTTCTCGGACCAGGCCGCTTTCGCCTCGGCCACATTCCTGGGCCTGTTCCTCGGCGCCAGCCTGCTCAGCCCCATCGCCGACCGCTTCGGGCGACGCGCGATTTTTACCTTTGCGCTGGTCTGGTACACGGTGGCCACGGTGCTGATGGGCATCCAGACCTCGGCCGTGGGCATCATCTGCATGCGCTTTCTGGTGGGCATTGGCCTTGGCATCGAACTGGTGACCATCGACGCCTACCTTTCGGAACTGGTGCCCAAGCGCATGCGCAGTTCGGCGTTTGCCTTTGCGTTTTTTATCCAGTTTCTGTCCGTACCGGCCGTGGCGTTGATGTCGTGGTGGCTGGTGCCACAGGCGCCGTTCGGTATCGCCGGGTGGCGCTGGGTGGTGTTGAGCAGTGCAGTGTTTGCATTGTTTATCTGGCAACTGCGCAAGCGCCTGCCGGAGTCACCGCGCTGGCTTGCACAAAAGGGACGCTTCGAAGAAGCCGACACGATCCTGAACAACCTGGAGGCACGCTGCCAAAAGGATCAAGGCAAGCCGCTGGACATGCCGGAGCCCGAAGCGATCAGCGTGCAAGGCAGTGGCCGTTTCGCCGATATCTGGCAGCCGCCCTACCGCCGCCGCGCCTTGATGCTGATCGTGTTTCATGTATTCCAGGCCATCGGCTTCTTCGGCTTTGGCAACTGGCTGCCGGCCTTGCTCTCGGGCCAGGGGGTCAGCGTGACCCACAGCCTGCTCTACGCCTTCATCATCACCCTCGCCTACCCGCTGGGCCCGCTGTTGTTCGTCAAAGTGGCCAACCGCTTTGAGAACAAATGGCAGATTGTCGGCTCGGCCATGGGGGCGGTGATCTTCGGCAGCCTGTTTGCCCTGCAAACCACCGCGTTAGGGCTGATTTTCTGCGGGGTGATGATCACCTTCTGCAACGCCTGGCTGAGCTTCAGTTATCACTCCTACCAGAGCGAATTGTTCCCCACCAATATCCGTGCACGGGCGGTGGGGTTCTGTTATTCGTTCAGCCGTTTATCCACGGTGTTCAGCAGTTTGTTGATCGGTTTTATCCTCGAACACCTGGGCACGCCGGGTGTGTTGGCGTTTATCGCCAGCAGCATGTTGATCGTGATGATTACCATCAGTTGGTTCGGGCCACGCACGCGCAACCTGGCGCTGGAGAACATCGCTCACTGACGGCAACGGTTGGCCGCACAAGGAGAAGGCTTGCCGCGCCGACGACTTCCGCCCCAGTAAACACTGGGGTCTGGCACCCGGCACAGTATTTGCTCCAGCTGTCGCACCGTCTGTTTTCATAGGTGACCGATCATGCTGGTTAACAACACTCAAGCGGCGTCGAACGTGCAACAGATCACGCGACCCGACATGGACCCCGCCAACGCCGCCGCCAGTGCGCTGTATAGCGGCGCTTTGCAGGCTGCGCAACACAGCGTCACAGTGCCGGCCGCGCAGAGGGAATTGGACAAGGCCAGCGATCGCATCGACGAAGCCTTCGCCAAGACCCGCGTGCAGTTACAGGCCACGACTAACGGGGCACGTACCGAGTTCACCGAATACATGAGCAAATCCCCGGCCGAACGTATTCGTGAACAGTTGCTCAAGGAACAAGGGCTGACCGAAGAGCAAGTGCAGGCGCTGCCCCAGGAAAAACAAGACGCCATCGCCAAACAAGTGGCCGAGCGCTTGAAGGAGCAACAACAGCAGCAGGTAGCGGCGAAGGCCACGGCTTCGCCAACCCAGACACTGAAGGAAACCCTGGCCGCTATCTAAACAGGTGGGAGCTGGCTTGCCTGCGATAGCATCACCTCAGCCCAACTGATACACCGAGGTGTCTGCATCGCAGGCAAGCCAGCTCCCACATTGTTCGGTTTAGCGGTCTGACTCAATGGGCTTGAAGACCACCTGCTGCACATCGACCTTTTTCGGGATCAGGCCGTTGGCAAAAAACAGGTCGGCGGTGCGTTGCTGGTTGGCGATGTCGATGGCCGCCAAGGGGCGGATCGGTTCAGGCGAGCGATGTTCGAAGTAGCTTTTGATCACCGCCGATGGCAGCCCTAGGGTGCCGGCCATCAGCGCGATGCTCGCGTCGGGCTGATCCAGCGACAGGCGCTGTGCTTTACCAAGCGTCTGGATAATCGTGGCGATGGCCTCGGGGTGCTGCTTGGCAAACGGGTGGTTGACCACGAAGAAACTGCCCGCAGGGTTCAGCCCTTGCCCATCCCCCAGCACGCGCGCCGAGCCGTCGATCACAGCGGCCGAGTAGTACGGGTCCCACACCACCCAGGCGTCCACCTTGCCTTGTTCAAACGCGGCACGGCCGTCGGAAGGCGACAGGTACACCACGTTCACATCCTTCCACTGCAACCCGGCGCGCAGCAGGCTCTTGAGAAACAGGTTGTGCGCACTGGAGCCCTTGAGCAACGCCACGCGCTTGCCCTTGAGTTCGGCCACGTTCTGCACGGTACTGGCCTTGGGTACCAGCACTGCTTCGGCCTTGCCCTCGTTGGGCTCGACGGCAAAATACTGCAAGTCGATCCCGGCCGCCTGGGCGAAGATCGGCGGGATATCGCCAATATTGCCGATGTCCAGGCTGCCGGCGTTAAGCGCTTCGATCAGCGGCGGGCCACCGAGGAATTCGGTCCACTGCACCTGTGTACCGGGCAGCGCCGCTTCGAAGAGTTTGTGCTCACGGGCGAGCACCATGCTGACCGAGCTTTTCTGGTAGCCGATGCGCAGCGTGGAAGGTTCGGCCGCTGAGGTGGGCTGCGCCAATACCGCCAATGCCAGCAGCGAACTGCCCAGCAGGTGTTTGATTGCTTTCATAAGTTGCCTCTTGGTGGTTCGATCAGATTCAAAGTGAGCACAGTAAGCGTGGAAGCTGGCTTGCCTGCGATGGCGGCCTGTCAGGGTCAGAGGTGTTGGCTGGCTCACCGCTATCGCAGGCAAGCCAGCTCCCACATTTGATCGGTGTGGGATTCAAGGCCGGTAACAGCGCGGGCCATATAGTCACTGACCGAGCGCTGGGAAATCCCCAGTTCGGCGGCGATCTGGGGGTACGTCAGGCCGTTGACGCGGGACAACAGGAACGTCGTCTTGATCTTGGCCGGCAAGCGGTCGAGTAATAGATCGATGGCTTGCAGGGCTTCGAGTACCTGGGCCCGATCCTCGGCGCAGGCGGCATCGTCATCCAGCGCAGCGAGGTAGGCACGCTCCAGGTCACGCCGGCGCCACACCTGGTATACGAGGCGCTGGGCAATGGTGGTAAGCAATGCGCGGGGCTGTCGTATCGGCGCTATCTGAGGTGCACTCAGAAGCTGGACAAACGCGTCGACGGCGATGTCTTCGGCGTGGGCACGGGAGTTGAGGTAGCGGTGCAAGCGGCTGCACAGCCAAGGGTAATGAATGCGAAACAGTGAGCCCACGTAATCGCTGTGAGCACTATCGGCGCCGGACATAGTGGCTCCTTCTGAGTAGGTTGCGCGGTATGTCCGGTGTTCCGGTGGAGCGATCCTAGCAAGGCTGCTTATGCTTTAATAATATTTAAAATGCATTTTTATATAACTC
>NZ_WKCD01000035.1:0-35601 GCF_021606625.1 Pseudomonas sp. PA-4-8C | reverse complement strand
GGATGCCTTTGTGCAAACAGCACACCAACCCCAGCATTTGTTCTCATGGCTCACAAGATTTAGGCTGTCGCCACCTCTAGCAAGAAGGAAAGCTGTGATGACCTGGTCCGCCAAGCAGTACACGATGTTCGAACAGCAGCGCACTCGCCCCGTCCGTGACCTGGTGGCGGCCATTCCCAACACCGACGTGAACACCGCCGTCGACCTGGGTTGCGGGCCGGGGAACTCCACCGAAGTACTGGCCGAGCGTTTCCCCCAAGCGCACGTCACGGGCATGGACAGCTCCGATGACATGTTGCTGGACGCCCGCAAGCGCCTGCCCAGGTTGAACTTCGAGCTGGCAGACATCGGCGCCTGGCATCCGGCGCAACGCTTGGATGTGATCCTGGCCAATGCCTCGCTGCAATGGCTGCCCGATCACGCCACGCTGTACCCGCACTTGGTCCACCAACTGAACCCAGGCGGTACGCTGGCGGTGCAAACCCCGGACAACCTTGACGAGCCCGCCCATCGCCTGGCCCGTGAAGTTGCGGCCGATGGCCCATGGGCGGCCAAGATTGGGGCGGTCAAACACAATGAACGGCACACCGCCAGTTACTACTACGAACTGCTGAGCAAGCATTGCAGTACCGTGGATGTGTGGCGCACCACCTATCAGCACCCGTTGGCGGACCACGGGGCGGTGGTGGAGTGGTTCAAGGCTTCGGCATTGCGGCCTTTTCTTGCGCCGTTGACCGACGATGAAAAAGCCGCCTTCCTGCAGCAATACCAGGCGCGAATTACCCAGGCTTATCCAGCCCTGGCCGATGGCACGGTGTTGTTGCCTTTTCCGCGGCTGTTCATCATTGCCACGCGCTAAAGCGATCAGCCCGGGTGGCGGTCACGCGGCCGCTGCTTGGGCCTTCAAATATTCCTCTGCCGACACCACACCCGCATAGCCAAAGGCCAGGGAGGCCATGTACGCGCCGTGCACCTGCGCCGCCGGAATCACCTGGCCGTTGAATTCCTGGTCGCGGGTCGCGCAGGCATCATGAATCACCGTAACCTTGTAGCCCAGGTCCGCCGCTGCCCGCACCACGGCGTCAACGCACATATGGCTCATGCTACCCACCACCACCACGTCGGTGATGCTGCGCCGTTCCAGCAGTTCGCGCAGGTTGGTTTGGCGAAACGCATTCACGAAGTGTTTGAGCACCACCGGTTCATCGCCCTCGTTGAGCACCTTGGCATGCAAATGCGCGCCTTCGGAGCCCGGTGTGAAGAACGGTGCGTCGTCGCCAGCGAACTCATGCCGTACATGAATCACCGCATCGCCAGCTTTTCGAAACGCCTGTAGCACCTGCGCTGCCTTGTCCGCTGCGGCTTCCACGCCGTCGAGCGGCCACTTGCCCTGGGGGAAGTAGTCGTTCTGGATATCGATTAGGATGAGCGCCTGCTTGGCCATGTGTGTTGCCTCGTGATGGGTTGATGGGCCTAGTATCTTATCTGGCGATCACGCCGAGGATTGGCTGCACCGACAATAACAGGGGGAAAACTGACAATGGCCGCGCAACGCAGCACTGTCGAGCTGGGTGTGTTGATCTACCAGGGCGCGCAACTCGCCGCAGTCCACGGGCTGACCGACCTGTTCGGGGTCGCTAACCGCATCGCCGCCGAGCATGAATCTGCGCAACTGCCGCTGCTGCGGGTCAGCCACTGGCAGGTAGATGCCCGCGGCATGCCCGCGCGCACGTTCGACAGCCACCCAGGCCCCGACCAACCGATGATGGCCGTGTTGGTGCCGCCCTCGATTGCCGAGTTCACCGAAGACCAGGCGCCGCCTGCACTGCTGCAATGGCTGCGCCAGCAACATGCAGCCGGCACCGTGCTGGGCGGTGTGTGCATCGGTTCGATCATGCTGGCGCGCAGCGGCTTGTTGGATGGTCGCAGCGCCACCACCCACTGGTCCTCCGCGAAGTCTTTTGCGGCCAGTTACCCGGCGGTGCGCCTGGAAGCGGATAAACCCATTGTCGATGACGGCGACTTGATCACTTCCGCGGGGCTGATGGCTTGGTCCGAACTGGGCCTGCGCCTGGTCGACCGGCTGATGGGCCCGAGCGTTGCGGCCGATACGGCGCGTTTTCTGGTGATCGAACACAGCGCCAGCGCCAGCCAATGTGGTAGCAACTTTGCGCCGCTTCTCAGGCACGGTGATGGTGCGGTCCTCAAGGTCCAGCATTGGCTGCAAGCCAGTGGCGCGGTGGATGTGTCCGTGGCGGCGATGGCGCAGGAGGCCAACCTGGAGGAGCGTACCTTCCTGCGGCGCTTTCGCAACGCCACCGGGTTGAAACCCACCGAGTACTGCCAGCACCTACGTGTCGGTAAGGCACGGCAGATGCTGGAGTTCACCAACGGCACGATCGATCACATTGCCTGGACCGTGGGCTATCAGGACCCCAGCGCCTTTCGCGCCATTTTCAAGAAAATCACCGGCTTGTCCCCCAGCGATTACCGCAACCGCTTTGGGGTTTGAATCGTGCAGAACGCCGCAGGGTTAACTTAGGGTCGTGCAGAATAAAACAGGCTAACGGCCATCACTTCTTGCGCAACTGATTGATTTTACGGCCATCCCCGCAAACCCTATGTTGGCCTGATCCATGCAGCCCTCCTGCTACACAACGGCTGATAGAAAGGGGAACGCATGACCCCCATAAGTCGCAAGAAGCTGGTGGTCGCCCACTCCATGCGAGAAGGCGCGCCCTTGCATGAAATCGAAACCAACCGCGCCCTCGCACGCTGGCTGGCGCAGATCCTGGGGCTCAAGTTCGGTGGCAGTTACGACCCGGCCCTGCATGCGGGCCGGGAATTGTATCTGCTGCCCACGCAAACCCTGGTCGGGCCCGCCCAAGCGCGCCTGCTCAATATCGAGGGGCCACAAGATCTGTGGGGCGGCTATGTCGATCACGCTTTCATCTGCACCAAAGCCATCAGTCACGGCCTGCTGAGTCCCGAGGCCAAGGCGCCCGAAGGTTGGTCGCCGACATTCTGCGAGCGCGTGCGTGACGTGGTGTTGGACGGCGTGAGTGTGTTCGCCCTTGAGGACGCGCGGCCTGCCGCGACCCGCTTGCTCTACAGCGGCCCGATTCGTCTGAAACCCGTAAATGCCTGTGCAGGGCGGGGGCAGGAAGTTATCCACAGCCTGGATGAATTCGACGCGATAGTGGCCCGCCCGGAAGCGGCCCGAATGTTCAATCAAGGCGTGGTGCTGGAACAAGACCTGCACGAGGTGGTCACCCATAGTGTGGGCCAGAGTTTTATCGGCGATCACCTCTTCAGCTACTGCGGCGAGCAGCACCTGACGCAAGACGGGCAGGGGGAAGAGGTCTACGGCGGTTCCGATCTGCTGGTCGTCCCCGGTGATTACGCAGCCCTGCTCAAACTGGATCTGCCTGAAGACGTGCGTAAGGCTATCGAACAGGCGCTGGTTTTTGACCGAGCCGCGAATGAAGCCTACCCAAGCTTCTTCGCCTCGCGCCGCAACTACGACATCGCCCAAGGCCTGGACAGCACAGGCCAGCGCCGCAGTGGCGTGCTCGAACAATCCTGGCGCATGGGCGGGGCCAGTAGCGCGGAAGTCGCGGCGCTGCAGAGCTTTATCAACCATCCGGGCCTCAAGGCCATCCGTGTGTCCTCGGTAGAAACCTATATAGACCAAGCGCTGCCGGCGGATGCCATTGAGGTATACCGAGGCCCGGCCGAAAACAGCGACTTTCTACTCAAGTATGTGACGGTCAAGACTTATGACGGCTAGAAGCGAGAGCATCAGCATTGATATAGACGACGAACAAATGAGCGGGACCTTCCTCAGCCCCAAGTCCAAAGTGCCCGGTGTGTTGTTCGTGCACGGTTGGGGCGGTAGCCAGGAGCGTGACCTGGAGCGGGCCAAAGGTATCGCAGGCCTTGGGTGTGTGTGCCTGACCTTCGACCTGCGTGGCCATGCTGGCACCGGCATCCCCTTGTCCCGCGTCACCCGCGAAGACAACCTGCGCGACCTGCTGGCTGCCTACGACCGCCTGCTGTCCCACCCGGCGATCGACACCTCGGCGGTGGCAGTGGTGGGCACCAGTTATGGAGGCTACCTGGCGGCGATCCTCACCTCACTGCGCCCGGTGCGTTGGCTGGCGCTGCGAGTGCCGGCGCTGTACCGCGACCAGGAATGGCTCAAGCCCAAGCGCGACTTGGATAAAGCCGACCTGATGGATTACCGCGGCACCCTCGTGCACGCCGAAACCAACCGGGCCCTGCATGCCTGCGCGCAATTTACCGGCGATGTGCTGATTGTCGAGTCGGAAACCGACGACCATGTGCCCCACGCCACCATCATGAGTTACCGTGCGGCGTGCCAGCAGACCCACTCCCTGACCCACCGCATCATCGACGGTGCCGACCATTCCCTGAGCGACCCGGTGTCGCAACAGGCGTACACCTCGATACTGGTGGACTGGATTACCGAGATGGTGGTGGGGGAGCGGTTGAGCATCATTCAGGCCCGATAGTCGTTGTCCTTGTGATCGCTATCGCGGGCAAGCCCGGCTCCCACTTTGGAATGCATTCCCCTGTGGGAGCCGGGCTTGCCCGCGATAGCGATTCAACAGTCACCACCGTCTCATCAGGCTGTCTTCTTCACCCGCAACGCCTTGGCCTTGGCCTCCACCCCCAAATACATCACCAGTGCAATCAACAACGGGCAAATAAAATAAATTGCCCGGTACGCGATCAGCCCCGCCAGCAAACTCCCCCGCGACGCCTCATGTTGCAATAGCGCAATGAACACCGCCTCCAACACCCCCAACCCGGCCGGGATATGGGTGACCACCCCGGCAATCGCACTGATCAACAGCACCCCCAGCACCAACGGGTAATCCAGTTTGGCCGGCAGCAAGGTGAATATCACTGCGGCCATCAACGACCAGTTCAACGCACCCAGAGCCAGCTGCAAACAGGCCATGCGCAGCGACGGCAAGTTGATCTCGATACCGCGAATCGACCACGAGCGCTTTTTAGAAAACCGGCACGCCGCCAGGTAGCCCAGGCTCGCGAGCACCAATAACACCCCGACCCCTTGCAAGGCGCCGCTGCTGAGCTTCCAGCCTGGCGGCAGGGTCACCAACCCGCTGCTGAACACCACCCCGGCCAACACCATATAGCCGAACCAATTGGTGGCCAGGCTCAGGCCGAGGATCTTGGCGATATTGCTGGTGCTCACGCCCAGGCGCGAATACAGCCGGTACCGCATGGCAATGCCGCCGACCCAAGCGCTGAGGTTGAGGTTGAACGCGTAGCTGATGATGCCCACCGGCAATATCTGCTTCCAACGCAACGGCTGGCGAATGTAGGTACGGCCGATCAAATCGAAACAGGCGTAGACGATAAAGCTGCACAGCGTCAGCGCGCCGGCGATGAACAATGTGCGCAGCTTGAACTCGCTCAGGGTCTGGAACACTTCGCTCCAGTCGATGCGCCGGGCGAGCAGGGTAAACAACACGATCAGCAGCACGAAGAACGCAATCGTCAGCGGTTTCTTCCAGCGCTTGAACCCAGAGGCTTGCGCTTGGGGGCGGGCTTCAGACGTCATGGGGCGTGGCCTCAAAAGGTTTCAAGCGCGGTTTGTGGGCCGGCAACCAACTGGCCAGTACCGGGAAATGGCGCATCACATGAAACACCAGGAAACCCACGGTCAGGCGCCAGAGCCACAGGCGTGGCTTGCGCTTTTCCGGCATGGTCTGGCAATGATTGTGGGCGAGTGCTTCCAGGCGTTCGTAGAGCTGTTGATTGAAAGCCTGGTCGCGAATCAGCACGTTGGCTTCCAGGTTCAGTGCCAGGCTCAGTGGGTCCAGGTTGCTGGAGCCGACGGTGCTCCATTCGTCATCCACCAGCGCCACCTTGCCGTGCAGCGGGCGTTGGCAGTATTCGTGGATCACCACGCCGTCCTTGAGCAAGTAGTCATAGAGCATGCGCGCAGCCAGTTTCGCCAACAGCACGTCGGGCTGGCCCTGCATGATCAACTGCACGTGCACGCCACGGCGCGCCGCGTTACGGATCTCGCGAAGCAGGCGATAGCCGGGGAAGAAGTACGCGTTGGCGATCACCACCCGCTGCCGGGCCTGGCTCAAGGCGTGGATATACGCGTCTTCGATGTCATCACGATGCTGGATGTTATCGCGATAGATCAGACGTACCAGGCCGTCGCCTGGCTCGTTCGTCCAGGGCGAAGGCCGTTGTTGGCGCCGCCGCCAACCGCGACGGCTGCGCACCTGGCGGCCACTTTGGGCGAGGGCGAAATGGTGCAGGTCGGCCACAGCCGGGCCGATCACCTGTACTGAGTAATCCTGCTTGGCTTCGGGGCCGAAATCCGCCAGGTGGTCGGCAGAAAAATTGATCCCGCCGATAAACGCCACGCGGGCGTCCACCACGACGATCTTGCGATGCAGGCGGCGAAACCAGTTAGTGCGTATGCCAAGGGTCTTGGGCGCCGGGTCGAACATCTGCACCATCACCCCGGCCTCGGCCAACTCCCGCAGGAAGCCCGGGCTCAGTTCGCCGCAGCCAAAACCGTCGAGGCTGACCACAACCTTCACCCCGCGCTTGGCCGCCTCGATGAGGATGCTGTGCAGCTCAACGCCGACCTTGTCTTCAAAGAGGATAAAGGTCTCCAGCAGGATCTCGCGCTCGGCGCCGCGCAACGCCTCGAATACGGCAGGAAAGTACGCCTCGCCGTTCTCCAGCAATTGCACCTGGTTGCCGCTCTGCCAGCCGTAATCCAGATCCCGCGCCTTGCTGTCGTCTGGCGGTTGGTCTGTGGCGATATGGTCTACCGCAACGTTCATAGCTCCACCTCCACCGACAGCGGCACATGGTCT
The DNA here is from genome assembly GCF_021606625.1 of Pseudomonas sp. PA-4-8C. Classification (NCBI taxonomy): domain Bacteria; kingdom Pseudomonadati; phylum Pseudomonadota; class Gammaproteobacteria; order Pseudomonadales; family Pseudomonadaceae; genus Pseudomonas; species Pseudomonas sp. PA-4-8C. The sequence continues at coordinate 28,702 of NZ_WKCD01000035.1, read as the reverse complement.
GAGAGATGGGACCAGGGGCGAGTGGTGAGAACAAGAGGGTTGTGAATCGTCAGGTTGCGCACATAAATACGGTCCAGCGGCAGTAGCGGCAGGCGTGCCGGGAAGGTGCGCGCCGGTTTACCGAGGGTGTGCATGAACACTTCCTGCAAACCGCTTTGGCTCAGGTTGGCTTTTTGCCGCCAGTCGTTGAAGTCGCCAGCGACTACCAACGGCGCATCAGCCGGAATCTCGCTGATACGTTGTTCCAGCAACCGCAACTGCTGTTGGCGATGCACCTCGCGCAAGCCCAGGTGGATGCAGATCGCGTGCACCTGCTGACCGCTGCCCGGCAGGCGCAGCACGCAATGCAGCAGGCCACGGTTTTCATGGCCGCTTTGCGATATGTCGAGGTTGTCATAGCGGATGATCTGGAATTTGGACAGCAGTGCATTGCCATGGTCGCCATGGGGGTACACCGCATTGCGCCCATAGGCAAACTGCGGCCAGATGCTGTCGGCGAGGAACTCATACTGCGGCATTTTTGGCCAGTCGCTGTAGCGCTGTGGATGGCGTTCGTGGGTGCCATGAATTTCCTGCAAGAACACCATGTCTGCGCCCACACTGCGCACCGCTTCACGCAGCTCGGGCAAGATGAAGCGGCGATTCAGCGCGGTGAAACCCTTGTGGATATTGACCGTCAGCACTGTAAAGCGGGTGATGGCGGTGGTCGGCGGGGTGGGGATCAGCTCTGGATGTGTCATGGCAATACTCCTGGTTCCGGCAGCCGGCCAGGTTCGGTGAGCAGGTGTTGGTCCAGCCCGAAACGTTGCAGCAATTGGCGTGCATCGAAGGGGGCGCGAACTTTGATGTCGTTGTCGAAAAAGCAGAACACATCGCGCTGTTTACGCCTGCGGGGCGTGTGGTGCGGGTCGACCAGGTGTGCATCGGCAGGCTGCTTGCCGTGGGCCCAGCGCTCAATGCGGTCACCCCAGCGCTGGAGCGCTTCGGCGCTATAGCCACTGGCGTATAACTGCTTGTCGCCGTGCAAGCGCAGGTACATGAAGTTGGCGGTCACGTCTTCCATGTATGGCCACTTGCCTGCGGTGTCTGCGACCACCAGGGCCACCCCGTGTTTATCCAGCATCTGGATGAACTCCGGCACGGCAAAACTCGTGTTGCGAATCTCCACGGCATGGCGCAACGGCTTCTTGGCATAGGCCTTCATGCTCGCCTTGCCGTTAAGGCGCGGCTCATGCTGGCGCGCGAGGGCGGCGGCCTGCTGGGTATCGGTAGGTAATTCAGCCAAAAAGGTTTCGAACAGCGTGGCGTCGAATTTGAAGCTGGGCGGAAACTGCCAGAGGATTGGGCCGAGTTTTTCTTTGAGTTCCAGCACCCCGGAAGCGAAGAAATTTGCCATCGGCTTGTGCACGTCCCGCAGGCGCAGGATGTGCGTGATGAAACGGGGCGCCTTGACACTGAACATGAAACCTTCAGGCGTATCGGCATACCACTCGGCATAGCGCTTAGGGGTTTGCAGCGCGTAGAACGAGCCGTTGATTTCGATGCTGTTGACGGCGCGTGACGCAAACTGCAACTCGCGTTTCTGGGTCAGCCCTTCGGGGTAGAAGTCCCCGCGCCAGGGCGTGTAGCGCCAGCCGGAAATGCCGATGTGAATCGCCGCCATGTGTGCTCCCGTGGTTGGTGGGTGAGGTGACCTCCGTTATGGGATGACTGCGCTATTTGGCTGAAAGTTTCCACATTCCTACAGGCGGTACAGGGTAGGAAAAGATCGGAGGGCATCGCCCATGCGGGGAACGATCAAGGCCTAAACCCGTCAGTTCCTTACAGACCCTGCTGAAGGAGCTCGCTGTTTTGCTGAATCTAAAGACTGCATTACTGCTCGGCGCGTTGCTGCTTTGCGGTAACGGCGCACTGCAAGCCGCAGCGACGGCACCCGCTGCCGAGACGTCGGCCAAGCCGGAATTGCTGGTGCAAGGCGGGCTACTCGGGGCCATCAGTTCCAGTATTGATGACGTGCAAGACAAGCTCGACCTCAACCAGAACCTCATTGACGCCTGGCGCCTGCGGGCCGACCGCGCCGCAGACGAAGTAGGGCGCCTGGTGGACCAGACCACCGCTCGCTCGCCGTGGAGCGTGGCCGGCGATTTCCTGCTGTTGTCTGGCGTGTGGGCCGGTGCCTTTGCTGTGCTGACGATGCTGGGGCGCCTGGTTGTGAAACGCGCGAGCCGCCGCCCATTCCTTGCGCGGCGTCAACGGCTGCAAGGCTTGCTGGGCTATGTGGTGCCCTACACGATTCCAGCGCTGATCTGCCTGCCGTTGACCCTTTATGTCAGTCACTTTTTAGCTGCGTCTGTCGGTCGCGCCCTGGCGCTGTGTTTTGCCTACGCCACCAGCAGTGGCATCTTTTCCACCTCGTTGCTGCTGTGCGTCATTGTCATGTTTAACGTCGGGCACAAGCGGCCTGCGGTGCGGATCATTCGTGACTATTGCCCCAAGCCGCTGTTCCTGATCGGCTTTCTCGCGGCCCTCAGCGATGCGCTGACCAGCCCGCAAATCGCTCGGCAACTGGGCGGCAATATCACCAGCAGCATCGCCGTGTTTACCGGCCTGTTTGCCGCGGTCATCTTTGGCGTGCTGGTGGTCCGCCTGCGTCGGCCGGTGGCCCATTTGATCCGCAATCGGCCGCTGGCCCAGCGCCTCAAACATCCAGCATTGCAACAATCGTTGCGGGTGTTTTCCGGGCTCTGGTACTGGCCGATTCTGTTGATGGTGCTGGTCTCGGCGGTCAACCTGATTGGCGCCGGTGACGATAACCAAGAGGCCCTGCGCTGCGCACTGCTCACCACCTTGTTACTGATCGGCACGGTGTTTCTCAGCACCGTGTTGCAACACCTGTTCAAGTCCCGCAGCCAGGTATCGATCCAGCGCAACAGCGCCTACAAGGAACGCTTCCTGAGTTTGCTGCACGCGATTTTGCGCATCGTCATGGCCATCGCGTTTATCGAGATACTCGGGCGTATCTGGGGTGTTTCGCTGTTCGAATTCGCCCAGCGCAACTCGGTGGGCCGGGCCATCAGTGACTCCCTCAGCAGCATCGGCCTGATCCTGTTGGTGACCTGGCTGTTCTGGGTGGTGCTCGATACGGCGATCCAGGAAGCCCTCAAGCCACCGGTGAACAAACGCTCCAGTCGCCAGCCCAGTACCCGGGTCAAAACCATCCTGCCGCTGCTGCGCAATGCGGTGAAGATCATCCTGGTGGTGATCTGCGCGATCACCACCATGGCCAACCTGGGCATCAATGTCGCGCCGTTGCTGGCGGGCGCCGGGGTGGTGGGCCTGGCCATCGGTTTCGGGTCACAGCAACTGGTGCAGGACGTGATCACCGGCCTGTTCATCATTATCGAAGACACCCTGTCCATCGGCGATTGGGTGGTGCTCGACTCCGGCCACGCCGGCACCGTCGAAGGCCTGACCATCCGCACCCTGCGCCTGCGCGACGGCAAGGGCTTTGTGCATTCTGTGCCGTTCGGGCAGATCAAGGCGGTCACCAACCAGTCCCGTCAGTTCGCCTATGCGTTCTTCTCCGTGCAGTTCACCTACGACACCGACGTGGACAAGGCCGTGGAGCTGATCCGCGAAGCCGGCCAGTCGATCCGCGACGATGTGTTCCTCAAGTACAACCTGCAAGGGCCGTTGGAGGTGTTCGGGGTAGACAAGATGGACCTCAATGGCGTGGTGCTCACCGCGCAGTTCCGCACGGTTTCGGGGGGCCAGTACGCGGTCAGCCGTGCGTTTAACCAGCGCCTGAAAAAGCTTGTGGATAACTGTGAGGCGGTGCACTTCGCCCAGACTTATCCACAGCAGCTCTTGCTCGCACCGCGCGCGGCGCTGAAACAGGAGGCCGCCGAACCCGACGTCAAGACACTTAATCCGTGACGGTTGCGCTACAAGCCCGCAAAATGCAACGATTCTGGCAATGACCTACGACAGGGCACACGCGTCTGTCGATAATAACCATCGTTCCAAACAGACCGGGCCTGCTCAATCTATGCGAATGCGCCTTATGTTACTGGGCGGCGGGAATGCCCTCGGGCAGGCGCTGATTCGCCTCGGTGCGGAGGAAGACATCGGTTTCCTCGCCCCCAAACCGCCCCAAGACGGCTGGGATGCCGCAAGTCTCACCCAATTGCTCGACGACACCCGTCCCGATGCCTTGATCAACCTCGCCTACTATTTCGACTGGTTCCAGGCCGAAGCCGTGAGCGAGTCCCGCTTGGCCGCCCAGGAATTCGCCATCGAACGCCTGGCCGAGCTGTGCCAGCATCACAGCATCACCCTGCTGCAACCGTCCAGCTACCGCGTATTCGATGGCTCCCGCGCCACCGCCTACAGCGAGAAAGACGAGCCGGTGCCCCTGGGCCTGCGCGGTCAGGCGTTGTGGCGTATCGAACAAAGCGTGCGCGCCACATGCCCGCAGCATGTACTGCTGCGGTTTGGCTGGTTGCTCGATGACAGCGCCGATGGCACGCTCGGGCGCTTCCTGGCCCGGGCCGAGAGCGCCGACGAGCTACTGATGGCCGACGACCGCCGGGGTAACCCGACGCCGGTGGACGATGCAGCACGGGTGATCATCTCGGTGCTCAAGCAACTCGATTGCGCTGCGCCGCTGTGGGGCACTTACCACTACGCCGGCCACGAGGCGACGACGCCGTTGGCGCTGGGCCAGGCGATTCTCACTGAAGCGCGCAACTTCCATCCGCTCGCCATCGAGTCCCCCACCGCCCAGGCTCACGCAGCGCGGCCGGATGCGGCGGATGAACCGCAGCATGCGGTGTTGGCCTGCAAGAAAATCCTGCATACCTTTGGTATCAAACCACGGGCATGGCGGGCAGGCTTGCCGGCGCTTCTGGATAGCTTCTACCGCCATAGCTGACACCCCCAAAACCAAAAGTGGGAGGGGACTTATGTGGGAGCTGGCTTGCCTGCGATAGCATCACCTGGGTATCACTGATACACCGAGGTGTCTGCATCGCGGGCAAGCCCGGCTCCCACATAAGCCCTCTCCCACATGGGTTATGCGGTGTGGCTTAACCGGACTTAGAACTTGTAGCCGATACCCACCATGTAAACCATCGGGTCTACATCCACATTGACCTTGGCCCGAGTGCCTTGGCCCAGCGCGTTGTTATCCACAGTCGCTTTGGTGCTGATGTCGATGTAGCGCGCCTGGGCGTTGATCATCCACTTGTCGTTGATCATGTAGTCGGCGCCGATCTGCGCGGCCCAGCCCCAGGAGTTTTCGGCCTTGAAGTTGCTGAAACCGGCCTGTTCGGCACGGCTGCCCACGTGTTCGTCGTAGATCCAGGTGTAGTTGATACCGGCGCCCACATACGGCTGGAACGCAGACTTATGATCCAGCGGGTAGTACACGACGCTCAAGGTCGGCGGCAGGTGTTTGAGCGTGCCGAGCTTGCCGTTGGCGGCACCGAGGGCGGTGTTCTTGATCTTCACGTCGTGCTCGAACGGCGTGGCCGCGAGCAATTCGATGCCGACGTGGTCGGTGATCATGTAGGCGAAGTTCAAGCCCAATTGGGTGTCGCTGCTCATGGTCGCCTTGCCGCCCAGGTTGGTACCGGCCAGCGGGCCCTGGTCAACCTTGACGCTGCCGCTGTCGGCCTTCGGGTTCACGGTAATAGCACCGGCACGAACCAGAATATCGCCCGCCTGGTGAGCGTGAGCGACGGGGGCGACGAGGGCGAGCGCGAAGAGGGACGCGCCGAGCAGAGACTTGTTCATGGGAGCTCCAAAGGACGTTTAAAAGTTGTACGTCCAATGGTAAAGATCGTTCCGTTCGGTCTTTTGACTCAGCTCAATGAAAGGGTGATCAGTCACTTTCGGCACTGATCTAAACCTGTGGGAGCTTCAGTGTGTTGCTGGTGGGGGTTATTCCTCCAGCTCGTACATATAAATCTTCTGGGCATCCATCTGGTAACCCGCGTCGGCCAATTCGCTGGACGATGGCTTGACCTGCATCGCGCCTTCGATCCAGTACGGTTGATACAGCTCATCGAGCTTCACCCCCACCTCGCTTTTCACATGCACGATCTGGTTCGACGGCGGTGGCGGCACATGGATGCAGGCGCCGAAATACGGCACCAGCAGAAACTCCGTAGTGCGGCCTTCTTCGCTGACTTCCAGCGGCACGATATACCCTGGCAGGCGAATATGCTGGCCATCCAGGCTCTGTACCACCGGCGCGTTGGGCATGTCCTGCTTGGCCGCCGGCGCGGCTTCGGCGGACAAGGCATCGGCCATGTTCGACAGGTCGTGCAGCGGCTTCATATTGGGCACTTCTGGTGGCGCATCCGGCGGGATCATCTCCTGCCAGGACAAATCCCTGGGCTGCTCCTGCGCCCAGGCAGGCACGGCCATCAACAACAACAGGGCAAACAGGGCACGACGCATCGAAGCCTTCCTCATAAACGGATGGACAGGCCATCGGCCAAAGATTGGCGGTAGGCGCGCCACGCGGGCACGCTGCCCATCAACAGGGCGGCTGCCAGGATACCGGCGAGCAACGTCCATTCATATTCGCTCGGCCACGACATCGGCAGGTCCAGGCCGTAATTGGCCTGCAAATAACCCCGCGAGGCGGCGATGCACAGGTACAGCAACCCCAGGCCCGCTACCACGCCGGACAAGGCCAGGGCGAAGGCTTCGAAGATCAGCAGCGTTGCGATGTGCCAAGGCCGCGCGCCCACCGACCGCAGGATCGCCATCTCGCGGCGACGCTCGTTAAGGCTGGTGAGGATCGCCGTGAGCATGCCGATCAAACCGGTCAGCACCACGAACAGCGAGATCACGAACAAGGCTTTTTCGGCGGTGCCCATCATGCTCCACAGTTCTTGCAACGCCACGCCTGGCAGGATCGCCAGCATGGGCTCGCCACGAAATTCATTGATCTCTCTTTGCAAGGCAAAGGTGGAAATCTTGTTGTTCAGGCCGAGCATGAACGCGGTAATGGCTTGCGGCGTCAGGTCCATATTGCGCGCCTGGTCGGCACTGATGCGGCCTTTGCCCTGGGCCGGCACGCCGTTGTGCCAGTCGATATGGATCGCTTCCATGCCGCCGAGGCTGATATGCAGCGTGCGGTCCACCGGCGTGCCGGTGCGCTTGAGAATGCCGACCACCGTGAACGGTTTGTCGTCATGCTTGACCAGGCTGACCACCGCCACGCCATGGGCCAGCACCAGCTTGTCGCCGAGTTTGTAATGCAGGGCCTCGGCCACTTCGGCGCCGAGCACTACCTCGAACGGGTCGGTGGCGAAGGCGCGGCCGCTGGCCAGCTCGAGGTTTTGCTTGCGCCCGTACTGGTAGTGCTCGAAGTAGGACTCGTTGGTGCCCATCACCCGGTAGCCGCGATGGGAGTCGCCGAGGGAGATCGGGATCGCCCATTTCACTTGTGGGCTGGCGGCGAAGTGCTCGTAGCTGTCCCAACGGATGTTGTTGGTGGCGTTGCCAATGCGGAACACCGAGTACAGCAGCAGGTTGACCGAGCCGGAACGGGCGCCGACGATCAGGTCGGTGCCGCTGATGGTGCTGGCGAAACTGTTGCGCGCCTCGACGCGCACACGCTCCACCGCGAGCAGCAAGCAGACGGAAAGCGCGATGGCAAACGCGGTGAGGATCGCGGTAAAGCGGCGGTTAGCCAGGCTGGCCATGGCTAGACGGAACAGATACATCTCAAACCTCTGCGGGCATGGCGGCGCGATTGAGTTCGGCCAGCGACAGGTTGCGGTCGAACAGCGACGCCAGGCTCTGGTCATGGCTGACAAACAACAGGCTGGCGCCCGCTTCGCGGCATTCGGCGAACAGCAACTGCAGGAAGGCTTCGCGGGCGTCGTAGTCCAGGGCCGAGGTGGGCTCGTCGGCGATCACCAGCTCCGGCTGGCCGATCAGCGCTCGGGCAGCGGCCACCCGTTGTTGCTGGCCGATGGACAGCGAATCGGCACGGCGTTCCAGCAGGCTCTGGTCCTTCAAACCCAGGTGTGCGAGCAAGGTCGCAGCGGCCTGGTCGACGCTGCCGTGACGCTGCTTGGCCCGTTGCGCGCGCAGCTTGGAAAAGTGGCAAGGCAGCTCGACGTTCTCGCGCACCGACAGAAACGGCAGCAGGTTGAACTGCTGGAAGATATAGCCGGTGTGGTCCACACGGAAACGGTCACGAGCACCGGCCGAGAGTTCGGTCAACTCCTGGCCGAGCAGGCGGATGCTGCCTTGGCTGGGTTTCTGCACGCCTCCCAATAGCCCGAGCAAAGTGGTCTTGCCACTGCCGCTCGGGCCCTTGAGAAACAGGGTTTCCCCGGGTTCCAGGCGGAACGCGGGGATGTCCAGCAACTGCGGGTGACCGGGCCAGTGGAAGCCCAGGTCGGACAGTTCGATTAACGCTTGAGTCATGGGAAGTCAGTGTCGCCTGGTAGTCGAAAATGGCGCCGATCCACTGTGGGAGCTGGCTTGCCTGCGATGGCATCGCTACGGTGTGCCTGCTGCACCGCGTCGCCTGTATCGCAGGCAAGCCAGCTCCCACAGGGACTGTGCTTTCAAGTCAGAACTTCAGGGTGGCGGCGGTGGCCGTCGCGTCAACACCTTGCTGACCGCTCGGGCCGATCAGTTGTACCTGAATTTTCTGGGTGGCGGGGAAGGTCTTGAACACTTGGCTCAAGTCCAGGTTGCCCAGGGCCGCCGGCGTGGCGCAGGTGAACTGGTAATGGGCGTGGATTTCACTGTGGTCGTGATCATGCTTGTGGGCGGCGGCGCCTTTGCCGTCGGAGGCGTGGTCATCGTCGTCATGCTCGGCTTCTGGTTTGTCACCGAACAACGGGCTGTTGAGTTCCTGGCTGCTGACCACGCAACCTGCGGCCTTGGGCAGGTTGAACAGCGCCGATGGATTTTCCAGCTGTTTGCGCACGGCGGCGACCTTGGCCTTGTCGGCGGCGCTGGTTGCCACATGCTCGAAACCCACCAGGTTCATGGCCGGGCTGTCCAGTTCCAGCTCCAGGGCCTGGCCGTCCAGCACGGCATTCAGGCGCCCGACGCCATGTTCATGGGCGCCGAGGCTGCCGTGTTCGTGGTCATGGTCTTCGTGAGCATGAGCGACAGCCAGTGGCAGCAGGGCAAACGGCAAAGCAAGCAGCAAACGGCGCATGAGAGGGCTCCAGGATGAAAGTTTTGTTATGTGATCTTATAACAAATGATCCGAGAGTTTGACCGCCCGCTTGGTGTTGCGCAAGCTGCATGGGAGCATGCCCGTCAGAAAAAATGCAGGAGTAAGGACGATGTTGCGAATTCGTGGAACCATCGGCGACCTGCCGGTGGACTTGACCCTGGAGCTGGACGACGGCGATTGGGCGCGATTGGGTGCCCAGCTGCAGGCCACGCCAACGCCCAGCGCGCCCACTGCGGCTCCGGTCAAACAGAACGAGGACCTGTGGCAGAACGCCCAGGATTTGCTGCGCAAGGCCGGACAACTCAATGGTCTGGAATTGCTCGATCAACTCGAAGGCTTGGCTGGCGATGCCGGGGCGGGCAAGCGCCTGCTGGTGCGCCTGCGCCACAGCGCCAAGGTGAAGGTGAGCAGCGGCGGGGATACGCCGCTGTACAGTTGGATCGGTGATTAATACAACGCGGCAAACAACTTGCGGCGGTACACCGTGACCAGCGGGTGATCATTGCCCAGCAATTCGAACACTTGCAGCAAGGTCTTGTGGGGCAGGCCTTCGCTGTAGCTGCGGTTGCGGATAAACAACTTGAGCAAGCCTTCCAGCGCCGCGTCGTACTGCTGGCGCGCCAGTTGCTGGATCGCCAACTGATAGGCCGCTTCGTCATCCTGCGGGTTTTGCGCCAGGCGGCTTTTCAGCTCGGCGGCGTCCGGCAAGTCCGCAGCCTGGCGCAGGAAGGTGATTTGCGCCTTGGCCCCGGCCAGCGCGGCCTTGTGGTCGTCGCTCTTGACCGCGTCGAGCACGGCCTGGGCTTCACCCAATTCACCGCGCTCGGCCAGGCAGCGTGCATACAGGATCAGCGCGGCGGCGTTGGTGTTGTCCTCGCCCAACAACTGCACCAGCAGCGCTTCGGCCTCGCTGATGCGCCCTTCGCTGAACAGCGCCTGAGCCTGCTCCAACGGGTCCGCCGCAGCCGGCGGTGGCATTTGCACATGGGGCTCCAGCATCGCCCGCACTGCCGACTCTGGCTGTGCACCGGCAAAACCGTCCACCGGTTGGCCATCCTTGAACAGCACCACCGTCGGCAGACTTTGAATGCCAAAACGCGCCACAATGTCCTGTTCGGCTTCGCAGTCGATCTTGGCCAGCAGCAACTCACCCTGATAACTCTCGGCAATCTTCGCCAGCATTGGCATCAGTGCTTTGCAGGGGGCGCACCATTCGGCCCAGAAATCGACCAATACAGGCTTTTCGAAGGAGTTCTGGATAACGGCCTGATCGAAGTTGGCGGTGGTGACGTCGAAGATGTACGGCGTGGGCTCACTCATGGGGCGTCTCGAATAAAGCGGGAATGGGGGCAACTATAAGGGCTGGCGAGGTTGGCTGAAAGTATCGTGGTAGCTCCCACCTTGAAATGCATTCCCCTGTGGGAGCGGGCTTGCCCGCGATGGCCTCAAGCACGCCGCGAATGGTACAGGCTCACCTTACGAAACTCCCAAGGCTCAGCCAGGTCCGGCAACGTCAAGGCCTCGAGGATCTCCAGCCGCCGGTAAGCCGGATGCTGGAAATCCCGTACCCGCGAATCCGCCACCAGCGCTTCGCGGCCGCGGGTGAGGAACTGATCCAGCAACGGCAGGTTGGCGCGGTCGTAGAGCACGTCGGCCACCAGGATCAGGTCGAAGCGGTCGGCTTCGGCAAAAAAGTCTGCCGAATAACTCAGCGCCACCTGGTTGAGTTCGGCATTCGCGCGGCAAGCGGCCAAGGCCAATGGGTCAAGGTCGCAGGCCACCACCTCCAGGGCGCCAGCCTTGACGGCGGCGATCCCGGCTACGCCCGAACCTGCGCCGAAATCCAGCACGCGTTTGCCGGCGACCCACTCGGGATGCGCCGCCAGGTAACGCGCCAACGCCAGGCCGCTGGCCCAGCAAAAACTCCAGTAGGGCGGCTCATGCAGGATGCGCCGGGTTTCTTCCTGGCTGAAGGCGCGGTCCATGTTGTCGGCGTCCAGCAGCCACAACGACAACGCGGTGCCCGGCAACGGGCAGGGCACCAATTGCGCATCGCCAATCAACGCGCTCAAGGCGTGTTGCAGGCCCAGCGGTGGCGTCATGGCGCCTTGACGAGTTGCAGGGGGCCGGTGCTCTGGGTGATCGCCTGGGTGACGCGCACGGCCGGCAGATGCAGGATCAGCTGGCCGGACTGGCTGGCGCGACCGCGCAATTCCACGCGGGCACCGGCCGGGAAGGCTTCAGGGTTGAAGCGCAGGCGGAAGGCCAGGGGCTTGCCGTTGCCGCTCAGTACGCTGCTGGCGAGCAGTTGCTGCGGGCGCGAACGCTCGTCGATCACCAAGAGCGCCATCTCGACTTCGGCACCGGCCGGCACATTGGTCAGGCTGCCGCTGATTTCGCGCTGATAGGCGGGCAGGGGGCCGAGGTCTTCAATGCCCGGGACTTTCTTCTCTTGCGCCGGTGTCGGTTGAGGCGCGGCCGGCTTGGGGGCTTCGCTGCTGCAGGCGACCAGAAAACTGAACAGGCTGAGTAGAACGAGTGGTCGTAACTGCATGTACGGCTCCAGAAAGGACAAAATCCGTGGCTTAAAAAATATGAAACATATAAGCCTGCCTATATACCGTAAAGGCTATGGCTTGTCTTGCCACAGGGATGCGCTACCATGGCCCTCCCATTTTTTGTTGCCTGCCAACCATGCACTGTCCCTTCTGCGGTGCCAACGACACCAAGGTCATCGACTCGCGTCTGGTCGCCGAGGGCGACCAAGTGCGTCGCCGGCGCGAATGCCTGGCCTGTGGTGAACGTTTCACCACCTTCGAAACCGCCGAACTGGTGTTGCCGCGTCTGATCAAGTCCGACGGCAGCCGCCAGCCTTTCGACGAAGAAAAACTGCGCGCCGGTATGCAGCGCGCCCTGGAAAAACGCCCGGTGAGTGTCGAGCGCCTGGAAGCGGCGCTGGTGCATATCAAGCACAAGCTGCGGGCGACCGGCGAGCGCGAGGTCAAGAGCCTGGTGGTCGGTGAACTGGTGATGGGCGAGCTGCAAAAGCTCGACGAAGTCGCCTATATCCGTTTTGCCTCGGTGTATCGACGCTTCCAGGACCTCAATGAGTTCCGCGAAGAGATCGACCGCCTGGCCCGTGAGCCCTCCAAACAATGACCTCTGAACAGGCTGTGCTCGACGCCCACTACATGGCCCGCGCCCTTGAATTGGCGCGCAAGGGCCTGTACACCACCCACCCCAACCCGCGGGTTGGCTGCGTGATAGTGCGTGACGGGCAGATTGTCGGCGAAGGCTGGCATGAGCGCACCGGCGAGCCCCATGCCGAGCCCAATGCCCTGCGCGCCGCGGGCGACAAGGCCCGTGGCGCGACGGTGTACGTGACCCTTGAACCGTGCAGCCATCATGGCCGTACGCCGCCCTGCGCCGATGCGCTGGTGACCGCCGGCGTCGCGCGGGTGGTGGCCGGCATGCAGGACCCGAACCCGGAAGTGGCCGGACGGGGCATGCAGCGTCTGGCCCAGGCGGGTATCGAGGTGCGCAGCGGTGTGCTGGAAGCCGAAGCGCGGGCGCTTAACCCCGGCTTCCTTAAACGCATGGAACACGGCCTGCCGTTCGTGCGGGTCAAGCTGGCAATGAGCCTGGACGGTCGCACGGCGATGGCCAGCGGCGAAAGCCAATGGATCACCGGCCCCGCCGCCCGCGCTGCGGTGCAACGCCTGCGCGCCGAAGCCAGTGTGGTGCTGACCGGTGCCGACACGGTACTGGCCGACGGCGCCCGCTTGACCGTACGCGCCGCCGAACTGGGCCTGGACGAAGCAACCACCGCCCTGGCCATGTCGCGCCCGCCGCTGCGCGTGTTGATCGATGGCCGCCTGCGGGTGCCGCTCAACGCACCGTTCTTCAAGGCCGGCCCGGCATTGGTCATCACCTGCGTCACCCCGGAGAACCAGTTCCCCCGCGGCCCCGAGTGCCTGGTGGTACCGGGGGTGGACGGCCAGGTTGACCTGCGCTCGGCACTGGTCGCCCTGGCTGCCCGTGGCGTCAACGATGTGTTGGTGGAAGCTGGCCCAAGCCTGGCCGGTGCGTTTGCCCAACAAGGCCTGGTGGATGAGTACGTGATATTCATCGCCGGCAAGTTCCTCGGCTCCGCTGCCCGGCCGTTGCTGGACTGGCCGCTTGAGAAACTCGCCGACGCGCCCCAACTCAAGATCACCGACATGCGCGCTGTAGGCGACGACTGGCGAGTCACTGCCATCCCCGTCCCAGCAGCGAGCGTATAATTCCCGGCCTGCGCTTAAGCGGCAGCCCCCTCGTTTTCAGGAGAACGAAATGTTCACCGGCATTATCGAATCCATCGGCAGCATCCGTGCAATGACCCCCAAAGGCGGGGATGTCCGCCTGCTGGTTGAAACCGGCAAGCTGGACCTCGGCGACGTCAAGCTGGGCGACAGCATTGCCGTCAGCGGCGTGTGCCTGACCGTCATCGAGCTGCCAGGCAACGGCTTTGCCGCCGATGTCAGCCGGGAAACCCTGGACTGCACCGCAATGAACGATCTTGCGGCCGGCAGCCCGGTCAACCTGGAAAAAGCCCTCACGCCGACCACCCGGCTGGGCGGTCACCTGGTCAGCGGCCACGTCGACGGTGTCGGCGAAGTGGTTGCCCGCAGCGAAAACGCCCGCGCGGTGGAATTCCGTATCCGCGCGCCCAAAGAGCTGGCCAAGTACATCGCCCACAAAGGCTCGATCACCGTCGACGGCACGAGCCTGACCGTGAACGCCGTGAATGGCGCCGAATTCGAACTGACCATCATTCCCCACACCCTCAGCGAAACCATCATGGCCTCGTACCAGCCGGGCCGCCGGGTGAACCTGGAAGTGGACTTGCTTGCCCGTTACCTGGAGCGCCTGTTGCTGGGCGAAAAGGCCGCAGAGCCTGCAACCGGTAACATCACCGAAAGTTTTCTGGCCGCTAACGGCTACCTGAAATCCTGACCAAGGGGGTGCCGCGTGGCGCTCAATAGCATCGAAGAACTGGTTGAAGACATCCGCCAAGGCAAGATGGTCATCCTCATGGATGACGAAGATCGCGAGAACGAAGGCGATATCATCATGGCCGCCGAGGCGTGCAAGCCCGAGCACATCAACTTCATGGCCAAGCACGCCCGTGGGCTGATCTGTATGCCCATGAGCCGCGAACGCTGCGAATTGCTCAAGCTGCCCTTGATGGCGCCGCGCAATGGCTCGGGTTTCGGCACCAAGTTCACCGTATCGATTGAAGCCACCACCGGCGTCACCACCGGTATTTCCGCCGCTGACCGCGCCCGCACCGTGCAAGCTGCGGCGGCGAAAGACGCCAAGGCTGAAGACATCGTCAGCCCCGGCCACATCTTCCCGCTGATGGCCCAGCCGGGCGGTACCCTGGCCCGCGCCGGCCACACCGAAGCCGCCTGCGATTTGGCGCGCATGGCCGGTTTCGAGCCAAGCGGGGTGATCTGCGAAGTGATGAACGATGATGGCACCATGGCCCGTCGTACTGAACTCGAAGCCTTTGCCGCCGAACACAACCTCAAGATCGGTACCATCGCCGACCTGATTCACTACCGCATGATCCACGAACGTACCGTTCAGCGGATTGCCGAGCAGCCACTGGACAGCGAACTGGGCCAATTCAATTTGGTGACCTACCGTGATTCAGTGGAAGGCGACGTGCACATGGCCCTGACCCTGGGCAACATTTGCGCAGAAGAGCCGACCCTGGTACGCGTACACAACATGGACCCACTGCGTGACCTGTTGATGGTCAAACAGCCGGGCCGCTGGAGCCTGCGCGCCGCTATGGCTGCGGTTTCCGAGGCGGGTAGCGGTGTGGTGCTGTTGCTCGGTCACCCGCTCGATGGTGACGTGTTGCTGGCGCACATCCGCGAAACTGCCGACGCCGTGCCGGTGAAAAAACCGACCACCTACAGCATCGTCGGTGCCGGTTCGCAGATCCTGCGCGACCTGGGCGTGCGCAAAATGCGCCTGATGAGCGCACCGATGAAGTTTAATGCGATATCCGGATTCGACCTGGAAGTTGTAGAATACGTGCCCTCCGAATAAAGGCCGGCGATTTTTGCCCCCTTGTTCGCGGTTAAATCATCACTAAGGGACGCACTTTTCGCGTCCCGGCTCTTTAAGAGATTTGTCGAATGACCCTGAAGACCATCGAAGGTACCTTCATTGCCCCCAAAGGCCGCTATGCCCTGGTGGTTGGCCGCTTCAACAGCTTCGTGGTTGAAAGCCTGGTAAGCGGTGCCGTTGACGCCCTGGTTCGCCACGGTGTGAGCGAGAGCGATATCACCCTTATCCTTGCGCCTGGCGCCTTCGAAATTCCACTGGTTGCGCAAAAAGTTGCTCAGCAGGGTGAATACGCGGCGATCATCGCCCTGGGCGCAGTGATCCGTGGCGGTACCCCGCACTTCGAATACGTGGCCGGCGAATGCACCAAGGGCCTGGCCCAGGTGTCCATGGAGTTCGGCGTGCCAGTCGCTTTCGGCGTACTGACCGTCGATTCCATCGAGCAAGCCATCGAGCGTTCCGGCACCAAGGCCGGTAACAAAGGCGCCGAAGCTGCCTTGTCCGCCCTGGAAATGGTCAGCCTGCTGTCGCAGTTGGAGGCCAAGTGATTTCCGACGAAAGCGATCGTTTCAACCCGCGCGAGCCTCGCCCTGCGGACGCCGGCAAGCCTTCCAAGAACGAAAAGCGTCGCGCTGCTCGTCAACTGGCCACCCAGGCGCTGTACCAGCGTCACCTGGCAGGTGCTTCGCTGAACGAGATCGAAGCGCAGTTTCGCGTTGACAACGATTTCACCTTCGCCGATCTGCCGTATTTCCACGACATCCTGCACGGCGTGCATGCCAACCTGACCGAGATCGACACAGCCCTGGCGCCATGCCTGGACCTGACCATCGAAGAACTCGACCCGGTTGAGCTGTGCGTGATGCGCCTGTCTACCTGGGAGTTGCTCAAGCGCGTTGACGTGCCGTACCGCGTCGTGATCAACGAGGGCATCGAGCTGGCGAAAGTCTACGGTTCGACCGACGGCCACAAGTTCGTCAACGGCGTGCTCGACAAGCTGGCTCCGCGCCTGCGTGAAGCCGAAGTGAAGGAACACAAGCGCTAATCTGCGCTTGATTCCTCAATGGGTGAGTTTGAGCTGATCCGCACATACTTCGCCGCCGCGCCCTGTGCGCAAGGTGGCGAAGGCATTGCCCTGGGGATCGGCGACGACTGCGCCTTGCTGGCGCTTCCCGCCGGGGAGCAACTGGCAGTCTCTACCGATACGCTGGTAGCAGGGGTGCATTTTGCCGACCCCTGTGACCCGTTCCTGCTCGGCCAGCGCTCGCTGGCCGTGGCGGTGAGCGACCTGGCCGCCATGGGCGCCCACCCCCTCGCCTTTACCCTTGCCCTGACCACGCCGAGCGTCGAAGCCGATTGGCTGCAACGCTATGCCCAAGGTTTGAATGCCATGGCGCAAAGCTGCGGCGTGGGCCTGGTGGGCGGCGATACCACCCGTGGGCCGCTGAGCCTGACCCTGACCGTGTTCGGCCGCGTGCCGGCTGGCCAGGCCTTGACGCGCAGCGGTGCACAGCCGGGCGACCTGCTGTGTGTGGGTGGCGAGTTAGGCAATGCCGCGGGTGCCTTGCCGTTGGTATTGGGGCAACGCACGGCTGACGCAGCCATCGCCGAGCCGCTGCTGGCGCATTACTGGTCGCCGCAACCGCAGTTAGCCCTGGGGCTTGCGCTGCGGGGCAAGGCGACAGCGGCGATGGATATCTCCGATGGGCTGCTGGCCGATTGCGGGCATATCGCCAAGGCGTCAGCGGTGCGCCTGGTGGTTGAGCGCCACCGGCTGCCGTTGTCTGCGGCCTTGCTGGCGTTTGTCGGTGAAGACCAGGCTCACGTGGCGGCGTTGAGCGGAGGCGACGACTACGTGCTGGCGTTTACCTTGCCACCGTCCGAGTTGGCGCCGTTGCAGGCGGATAGCTGGCCGGTGCACGTGGTCGGCCGGGTCGAAGCGGGGCAGGGCGTGACGCTGCTCGACGGCAACGGCCAGGACATCACCCCGGCCGTGCGCGGCTACCAGCATTTTCGCCAGACGCCCTAAGCCGGCGGTCTGCGCTACCCTTTATACGATTATCCCGAGAAAGAGGCCGTGACTATGGCTGTATGCCGCTGGCTGCTGATCGTGCTGTGTACCTTCGCTTCCCTGGCCCAGGCGGACACTCCCATGCCCGGCAAAATCGTGCTGGCCAGTGAGGAGTGGAACGACTACACCAACAAAGATGGCAGCGGCCTGGCCTGGGACGTGTTGCGCCAAGTCTTTGAACCGGCTGGCATCACCGTGCACACCCGCAGCGTGCCCTACACCCGCTCGATCGGCTTGGCCCAGCGTGGTGAGGTGGATGGTTGTGTCGGCACCTATCGCGAGGAGGCCAGTGGTGTGCTGTACCCGCGCTGGAACTTCGACGCCGATCATGTCTACGCTCTCGGGCTGGCCACTGCACCCACGCCGACGTTGGCGACCCTGGGCAAGTACCGCCTGGCCTGGGTGCGTGGTTACAAGTACGAGGGGTACCTGCCCAACGTGCAGCGGTTCAACCAGATCGAGCGACGCAGTGGCATTCTGCCGATGTTGCAACACGGTCGCGCCGATTTCTATATCGATGCCCTTACCGAAGCCAAATACGTGCTCAGCCAAGCGCAAGACCCGGCGCTATTCAAACTCACCCATATCGCTGAACTACCGCTCTACGTAGCCTTCGCTGACACCGAGCGCGGCAGGGCATTGATGGCCGTGTATGACCAGCGTCTGGCCAGCCTGGTCAAGACCGGTGAGCTGAAAGCAATTTTCGAGCGCTGGAAACAGCCCTACCCCTTGTAGGAGCGAGCTTGCTCGCGAAAAACTCATAAACGCCGCGTTCACCCAGGATGCCCGCGTCATCGTTGACCACATTCGCGAGCAAGCTCGCGCCTACATAGAATCAATCCAAAGGCCAATCGAACCTATTGATCTTTATCAGCGATAATTCAGCTTAAGCGTCTGTAGGAACGTGCTGTTACAATGCCCGCCTCTGTGAAATCTGAAATCAGGAGCACACGGTGCCCGTCGTTTTCGTCGCCGCTTCCAAGCTGCCTACCCCTTTTGCCACGTTCACCATGAACGGCTTTCTTGAAGAAGCCACCGGGCGCGAGCACGTTGTGCTCAGCCTCGGCGACATCACGGATGGCGCGCCGGTGCTGGGGCGTGTGCATTCCGAGTGCCTGACCGGCGATGCGCTGTTCAGCCAGCGCTGTGACTGCGGCTCGCAACTGGAGGCCGCACTGCAAGCCATCGCCCGTGAAGGTCGTGGCGTATTGCTGTACTTGCGTCAGGAAGGCCGCGGCATTGGCCTGTTGAACAAGATCCGTGCCTACGAACTGCAAGACGGCGGCGCCGATACTGTGGAGGCCAACGAGCGCCTGGGCTTCGCCGCCGACCAACGCGACTACGCCATCTGCCTGCCGATGCTCGAGCACCTGGGGGTCAAATCCCTGCGCCTGATGACCAACAACCCCCGCAAAGTCAAAGCCTTGACCGAGATGGGCATCACCGTGGCCGAGCGCGTACCACTGCACACCGGGCATAACCCGCACAACAAACTCTACCTGGCCACCAAAGCCAGCAAGCTCGACCACATGATGGGCAACGAGCACCAGGGCGAGGTCGACCGCGCGTGACCCGTGGCCAGGTGAAACGGCGACTGTCCTTCAACTGGTGGCAGTACCTGGCGTTGGCGTTGCTGCCTTTGTTTGTGATCAACCTGCTGTTTGGCCGTGCTGGATCCTTGTTGCCCGTATTGGCCATGCCGTTCTTCATCGCCGGCGTGGCCTCGATGTTTCTCAGCCTGCGTTATTTTCATGCTTATAAACACGCGCTGATCGCCACCTCCAAAGCCCTTGATACTGCTGACGAACCAGCGGCCTGGATCACCCTGGCGGCGCGTCGGCGCACGGCCTTGCTGGTTGCAGCGTTACCGGCCTGGATCGGTGCGCTGGCGGTGTTCGTCGGCCTGGAGGCGGTGCCGCTGTTTCTGTTGGCGCTGTCGACGCTGGTGCTGTTCTACCTCTATCGCATACCGCGTCAGTTGGGATGAAGCGCTACTGGCTGGCGTTGTTGCTGGTATTCAGTGCTCAGGCGTTGGCGGTCGAGCGGGTTGTCAGCCTGGCGCCGTCACTGTCTGAAATCGTGCTTGAACTGGGTGCCGAGGACTTGCTGGTTGGCGTACTT
Source organism: Pseudomonas sp. PA-4-8C (assembly GCF_021606625.1). Classification (NCBI taxonomy): domain Bacteria; kingdom Pseudomonadati; phylum Pseudomonadota; class Gammaproteobacteria; order Pseudomonadales; family Pseudomonadaceae; genus Pseudomonas; species Pseudomonas sp. PA-4-8C. Next base: position 9,167 of record NZ_WKCD01000035.1, on the reverse strand, counting down.
GATGGTGGTGAGCGCCCGGTGGCGTTGGCGAAGGTGCCCTCGGTCGGGCGCTACGGCCAGTTGGACATGGAGCGCCTGCTCAGCCTCAAGCCCGACCTGATCCTGCTGTGGCCTGGCAGCGTCGGCCCGGCCCAGCGCGAGCAGCTCCAGCGGTTGAACATCCCGGTGTACGTCGCCGAACCCCACAGCCTTGAACAACTGACCGCGCAGGTGCAGGCCATTGCCGAGCAATTGGGCCGCGCCGAGGCCGGGCACCAGCGCGCGGCACAATTGCGCCAGCGCTTGGCCGAGTTGCGCCAGCGCTACCAGCGGGCCGAGCCGCTGCGAGTGTTCTACCAAGTGTGGAACCAGCCGCTGTACACCGTGGGCGGTGGGCAGATCATCAGCGATGCCCTCAGCGTGTGCGGGGCGCGCAATGTGTTCGATGACCTGAAGTTGCCGGCGCCGCAGGTGAGCATCGAGTCGGTGCTGGCGCGTGATCCGGAGGTGATCCTGGTGGGGGATCAGGCTCAGAAGGAGGCCTGGACGGCATGGCCGGCGATGGCTGCTCGGGTGCGGTTAGTGCCGGACAAGGGCCTGGAACGGCCCAGCGGGCAGATGTTGGAGGCGGTGGGGCGGTTGTGCCAGGTGATTGCGCCGAACCTGTGACAACGCTATCGCAGGCAAGCCAGCTCCCACAGGGGAATGCATTTCAATTGTGGGAGCTGGCTTGCCTGCGATGACGCCGGATCAGGCTACTTAGAGCTCAGGTGTCCACGTCACCCCGAACATCCACACCCGACCTTCTTCGCGATAGTCCTGATTGTTCTCATAATTGGGCTCGTCATAGCTGTACCTCGCCCGCGCGTAAGTCCCGTCCAGCACGTTATCAACCTTGACCGATAACAACACTTCCCGCGTCATTGCCCAACTGCTACGCAACCCCAGCAGGCTATAGCCCGACAGGCGCTTGGTGTTCTCTGCATCGTCATAGCTGCTACTAACCGCTTGCCAACTGGCTCCCACGCCCAAACGGTCAAACTGACGATCCAGGTCCAGGCTCAAGGTGCGGCGTGCGCGACGCTCCAGGGTGTGTCCGCTGTCGTTATCGCGCGGGTCGATGATCGACAGACCGAGGTTACCTTGCCAGCCAAACAATTCCTGCTTGAGCGCGGCCTCAAAACCATTGATCCGGGCCGAAGCCACATTGCGCGGAATATAGAAATCTATCTGCCGCGCAATGATGGCGTCCTTGAGCTCGGTGCGATACAGCGAGGCCTCTAGGCGCATTGTGTCGGTCAGTTGGCTGCGCCACTGCAACTCATAACTTTTCGAATGTTCAGGCTTGAGGTTGGGGTTGCTGCTAAATGGGTAATACAGGTCATTAAAGCTCGGCGCGCGGAAGCCTTCGCTGTAGGACAGCAATAGATCGTTATCAGGGTTGAGCGGCAGGGTGAAGGTACCGCTCCAAGTATTCTGGCTGCCGAATTGCTGGTTGGTGTCGTGGCGCAGGCCCAGCTCAGTGGAAAACGCCTCGGCCTTGAATCGATGCTGGATAAATACCGCACGGTTCCAGCGGCTATCGGCTTTGAGGTTTTCACTGGTGTGGACGCGGTCTTCATACCAGTCGCCGCCCAGGATCAAACTGTTGCGCTCAGTCAGACTCAAGTCGTTCTGCCAGTTAACCGAATCGCGATAGGTATTGAAGGCGGCGTTGTAATCGCTCAAGCGGTCACGCTTAGTGTCACGGTTCTCGCTGTGACCTAGTTCCACGCGGGTTTGCCAGGCATCGTTAATCTTGGCATCGACATAACTACTGGCGCTGCTCACGGTGTAACGGGTGTAGGGCTTCATCCCCACGGCCTCAGTCAAACTGATGTTGCGGCCGAAGGGGTTGTCATATTCGGCCCTGCCTCGGCCATCCAGCAGGTTGAATCCGACTTCCACATCATCGCTCAGCGAGTGGCTGAGGTTGAGGCTTATGGAGTTGTTGCGATAGGCGTCGTGATCGCCATCGCTTGCGAAGGATTTGCGGGTCCAGTCGATGCCCTGGGTTTCATCCAGGCTGGCGCCGAGGTTGAAGCGCGTGCGCCCATCACCGCCCGACAAGCCAAGGCTGCGTTCCCAGGTCTGGTGGCTACCAAAACCCAGATGCAGGCGTGGATGGATGCCGGCTTCGGCATTACGTCGCGTGAAAATCTGGATGACCCCACCAATTGCATCGCTGCCGTAGATCACCGAGCGTGAGCCGCGCAGCACTTCTACTCGCTCAATCTGATCCACACTCAAGAACTGCAGCCCGCTGTCACCCGATGTGGCATTGGCAATGCGTTGGCCGTCTACCATCACCAGGCTTTGAGCAGTCTTAGTGCCGCGAATGAAAATCCCCGGCAAACTGCCACGCCCACCGGTTGGCGCAACTTGCACGCCCGGCACGCGGCTGAGCAGGTCGGTGACGCTGGTGGGTTGCAGGCGGTCGATGTCGGCGCGGGTGAAGACGGTGTTGGCGGCGCTGCTGTCGTTACGCGCCTGGACTTGTCGGTTGGCGCTGATAACCACGTCGGAGAGCTTCAGGGCCTCGTCGCGGGTATCGGCGAGCAGGTCGGCGCAGGGAAGCAGTAGCAGGGCAAGGCACAGGCGTTTCATGGGCTGTCCATAGCATTCGAATGTCATGCAAAACCACTGTGGGAGCTGGCTTGCCTGCGATAACGGTGTATCTGACACATTGTTAGCGAATGTGCCGCCGTCATCGCAGGCAAGCCCGCTCCCACATTTTGGGCTGATTACAGATTCAGTAGCGCCAGGCGCTCGCGAACGGACGCCTCGATACCCGCTTCATCCAGCCCGCACTCAGCCAGCATCTGCGCCGGCTTGGCGTGTTCGACGTATACATCCGGCAAGCCCAGGTGCAGCACCGACTTGAGGATATTCTCCCGCGCCAGGAACTCGCTGACCGCCGCACCGGCGCCGCCCATGATGGCGTTCTCTTCGACGGTCACCAGCAGCTCATGGCCAGCGGCGATCTCGCGCACCAACGCTTCATCCAGTGGCTTGACGAATCGCATGTCGACCACGGTGGCGTCGATCTTCTCAGCGACTTTCAAGGCTTCGGCCAGTTGTACGCCAAACACCAGGAACGCGGTTTTGCTGCCTTGGCGACGCACGATGCCTTTACCGATTTCAATCGGCTCCAGGTCTTTTTCGATCACGGCGTTCGGGCCGGTGCCGCGCGGGTACCGCACAGCGGCCGGGCCGTTGTACAGGTGGCCGGTGCTGAGCATCTTGCGCAGTTCGTTCTCGTCGCTCGGCGTCATTACCAGCATGCCGGGGATGCAACGCAGGTACGACAGGTCGAAGCTGCCCGCATGTGTCGGGCCGTCTTCGCCCACCAGGCCGGCACGGTCGATGGCGAACAGCACGTCGAGGTTCTGTACCGCTACATCGTGAACCAGCTGGTCATAACCGCGTTGCAGGAAGGTGGAGTAGATCGCCACCACCGGCTTGGCGCCTTCGCAGGCCATGCCGGCCGCGAAGGTCACGGCGTGTTGCTCGGCAATCGCCACATCGAAGTAACGCAGCGGGAAACGCTCGCTGAACGCCACCAGGTCGGAGCCTTCCTTCATCGCCGGGGTCACACCCACCAGGCGCGGGTCGGCGGCGGCCATGTCGCACAGCCATTCGCCAAACACCCCGGAATACTTCGGCCCGCTGGCCTTTTTCGGCGCGGCGGCGGGAGCGTCCAGGGGTTCGAGCTTAGTGATCGCGTGGTAACCAATCGGGTCGACTTCCGCCGGAGCGAAACCTTTGCCTTTCTTGGTGACGATATGCAGGAACTGCGGGCCCTTGAGGTCGCGCATGTTGCGCAACGTCGCGATCAGGGTGGGCAGGTCGTGGCCGTCGATAGGGCCGATGTAGTTCCAGCCCAGCTCTTCGAACAGCGTGCCGGGGACCAGCATGCCCTTGGCATATTCTTCGGTGCGGCGCGCGATTTCCCACGCGCCAGGCAGACGCGACAGCACTTTCTTACTGCCTTCGCGCATGCTGGCATAGGTACGGCTGGAGAGGATCTTCGCCAGGTAATTGGACAGGCCACCCACGTTGCGCGAAATCGACATGTCGTTGTCGTTGAGGATCACCAACATGTTGGCGTCCACTTCCGGCGCATGGTTCAGCGCTTCGAAGGCCATGCCGGCGGTCAGCGCGCCATCACCAATCACCGCAATCGCCTTGCGCTCACTGCCTTGCAGGCGGGCGGCAATCGCCATGCCCAGCGCTGCACTGATAGAGGTGCTGGAGTGGCCGACGCCAAAGGTGTCGTACTCGCTCTCGGCACGGCGCGGGAAGGCGGCCAGGCCGTCCTTCTGGCGCAGGCTGCCCATGCGCTCGCGACGGCCGGTGAGGATTTTATGCGGATACGCCTGGTGGCCCACGTCCCACACCAGCCGGTCGTCCGGGGTGTCGAACACGTAATGCAAGGCAATGGTCAGCTCGATCACGCCCAGCCCGGCGCCAAAATGCCCACCGGTCTGGCCGACCGTGTAGAGCAATTCCAGGCGCAGCTCATCGGCCAGGGTTTCCAGCTCGGCTTCACCCAGTCGACGCAGGCCGTCCGGCGTGGCAGCACGGTCGAGCAGGGGCGTGGACGGGCGTTTGCGGGGAATCTCTTGAAACGTCGTGGGCATCAGGCGAATCGTTATAGGTATAGAAGAGGCGGCAGTTTACCTCAAGCCGTGCAAACTGCCCACGCAGAGCGCCGAACTTGGCCGATATGCGGCGCAAATGGCCACGGCTGTCAGTGGCGACGTTCGACGATATACCGCGCCAGGTCACGCAGTGGCTCGGCCGCCGCGTCGAAAGGTCGCAGGGCATCCAGAGCCTGGTCACGCAGCTCGATGGCATACGCCTTGGCGGCTTGCAGCCCGAGCAACGCAGGATAAGTCGGCTTGTCCCGTGCGATATCGGCGCCTTGGCGTTTACCGAGGGTGGCGGTGTCGCTTTCCACGTCGAGGATATCGTCCTGTACCTGGAAGGCCAGGCCGACAGCACGAGAATAGGTCTGCAGCGCCGCTAATTGCTCGGCGTCGGCACGGCCACTGGCCAGGGCGCCCAGTTGCACGGCGGCCTCAATCAGCGCACCGGTCTTGTGGCGATGCATGTGTTCGAGGGCTTTTTGATCGAGCTTGAGGCTGACCGAGCCCATGTCGATGGCCTGCCCGCCGACCATTCCAGCCGGGCCCGCTGCATGGGCCAGGGCGGTGACCATGCGCAAGCGGATCTCGGCGTTGACGCTGCTTAGCGTCGGGTCCAGCAATGCGCTGAACGCCAGGCTCTGCAAGCCATCTCCGGCCAGAATTGCATAGGCCTCATCGAAGGCTTTGTGGGTGGTGGGCTGGCCGCGACGCAAGTCATCGTCGTCCATTGCCGGCAAGTCGTCATGCACCAGGGAATAGGCGTGGATCAACTCGACCGCACAGGCCGCACCATTCGCCTCGGCTGCCGGCGCCCCGAGAGCTTCGCAGGCGGCATAGGCCAGCAACGGGCGCACACGCTTGCCGCCATTCATCACGCTGTAGCGCATGGCTTCATAGAGGCGCGTCATTTCCGGGCTTGGCGCAACAAACAGGGGCTCCAGCGCGGCATTCACCCGGGCTTGGCTACTGGCTTGGTATGCGCTGATCATTCCGGCTGTTCCGCATCGAAAGGCTCTTCGGCCAACTCCCCGTCACGCTCCAGCAACACTTGGACCTTCTGCTCCGCCTGCGCCAACGCGCTCTGACAGTCGCGGGTCAGGCCGATGCCTTGCTCAAACGCTGTCAACGAGTCTTCCAGCGACAACTCGCCGTTCTCCAGACGCTCGACCAGGGCTTGCAGGTCGGCGAGGGATTGTTCGAAATCGAGTGCAACTTTTTTGCGGGCCATGGCGGCAATTCCGGTAGACGGTAAACCGGCGCGACACTAGCAGACATGGGGGATTGGGGCAAATGAGTGGCGCACACACGGTGATGTGAGCCGATTGATGGGTTTATTCGGCTCACCCCATGAGCCGATTAGCGACCTTATTCGGCTCACCGAGTCTCAGCCTGCCTTCGTGGCGACCCAGCACTCCCCCTGCGCCGCTTTCAATTGGGCCTCGAAGACCAATAAACCCTGATGCATATTCTGCAATGCCACAATTTGCATGGCTAACGCTTGCTTCTTATTGGCGATGGCTTGGTCAGCCTTGTCCCAAGGAAGCGCATCACCCTCGTACCCCTGCAAAATCTCCTGTAATTCCTTGAGCTTGAACCCCAGCTGTTGCGCGCACTTTATAAACATCAGCCGCTCGACACTCTGCTCGGTATAAACGCGATAACCGCCCCGACGCGCAGGCGCTGGCATCAGCCCGATTGCCTCATAGTGACGAATCGCCTTGATGGTCGTGCCGGACAACTGCGCGGCTTTGCCGATGTACATGAAAACTCCCTTTTTCAAATAGTGCGCCGGCCTGTTTCAGCCACTTGGCCCGCTGCGTCAGCGAAGAGCCCAGCACCGGCCCCAACAGCAGCGTCTTGCTCGTCGCGATGCCGCACAGCGCCAGCGTGGTGCGCCGCATTTGGTGGATGGCCGGCATGCGATAAACCCAGCGGTAATACCACGCCGGTGTGTCGAGGGTCACTAACAAGTGCGCGGTTCGGCCCTTTAGCAGCTTGTCTGGGAATGCCTTGCCTGCGCGGTACTTGAAGGCAAAGCCGGGGAGGAAAACGCGGTCGATAAAGCCCTTCATCAGTGCCGGGATACCGCCCCACCAGACAGGGAAAACCCAGGCCAGATGCTCGGCCCAAAGGATGTCGGCTTGGGCGCTGAGCAAGTCAGGTTCCAGCGCTTGAACCTGGGTGTAAGCATGATGAAGGATGGGGTCGAACCTGAGATCACCCAGGCGCAGGACGCGGACTTCGTGACCGGCCGTTTTAGCAGCGTGGATATAAGTGTGCGCGAGGGCGGAACAAAAGCTATCGGCGGACGGGTGGCCGAGAATGACCAGAATGCGCTGACTCATGGTGATAGGTCCTGAAAAGGGGGCTCAGGGTAGGGGGTGCCGTATAGGGGAGAGTCAAGGGCCAGCAGGACCTTTCTGTGAGGTAAGCAGGAACCTTCCTGAACTGCTCTCGAATGCTTGTGACGGCACTGTGGGCTGGCTAGCCTGCCTTCCCTGGCATCAGGGTTTTTCGCCGCGCGATTTCAAGTACAGGCGTGCTTTTGCTAAGGCGTGGTCGGATTCGGAAATTTGTGCAACAGGTTGCTGCACAATTGTGTTGGTGCCATCAAGTCGCGCTTTTGGACAAACTTCCCGGCACACGAGTTTGCCTAGCATCGAGCAAATCGAGCAAATCGAGCGAGAGTTGGCGGGGTAGGCTGGGCCTTTTCGGTGGCTGAAAAATGTAAGGAAAAATCTCACGCGTGAGCTATTGAGTACCTTGCGGATTGCCTGTAGATTTTCTCACGCGTGAGTTTTTCACAGCGAGGTCAGTACCATGAACAGCAGCTCTCCATCGAGCCCATCAGCAGGGCCCGATACCCATTCAGCAAGCCTCAAGGGAGAGCGCTTGAAACCGCCCGCAAAAAAGCCGTCGAGCTTTTACATGAAGCAGATGCGCGCGGGGCTGGCGGCGGCCGGTTATGTGAAACACGAGACTTGGGTGCTTCCTGAAAATCGAAGCCTGCTCAAGCAAATGGAGAAACAGCTTCGCCAACCGATCCTGGCTGGCTCATTCATGTCGGAGAATTTCATGAGCGCAGGTACCAACTGGAATATCGATCGCCTCTTCAGTGCTCTTCAGGCGCTGGATGACGTGACGTCCAATGACATTACGCTTTCTCTCGTCCAAGGCTCTGAGTCCAGCATCAAGCTGGAGATGAACGACTTTGGTGGCTTGCCGATTTATATCGCGGTGGTGGGTGAGCAAATCATCGTGGATACCGTCCTGGTCGACGCCGAGTCCATCAACGACGTGCCGGCCTTCAACGACGCCGTGCTGCGCAGCCGGGAGATGTTCCCGTTGTCGTCCATCGGTATCGAGTCCATGCCGAACGGGCAGGTGGTCTACAACATGTTCGGTGCGCTCAGCTCCGACTCCAGCCTGACCAACATCGTGACCGAGGTGAAAACCCTGGTTGATAACGTGCAGCGCGCCAGCGAAGCCTTCGAACGTTTCTTCATTTAATTATTCGGGAAAATCCAATGACTCAGTCCATCTGGAGCAAATTGTTCACCGCGTTGCGTGGCGGTGCCAGCGAAGTCGGCGAATCGATCGTCGACCAACAGGCCCTGCGCATCCTTGACCAGGAAATTCGCGATGCAGACAGCGCCTTGGCCAACGCCAAGCGTGAGCTGGTGAGCATCATGGCCAAGCACAAACTGGCGGCTGATCGTGTTGGCGAGTACGACGCCAAGATCAAAGACCTGGAATCCAAGGCGATGGCCGCAATCCAGGCCAATCGTGAAGATCTGGCCCTGGAAGTCGCCGAAGCCATTTCGACCCTGACCAACGAGCGGGACGTCGAGCAAAAACAAACTGCCGAGTTCGGTGGCTACGCCGAGAGCATGCGCAAGGACATCACCAAGGCCGAGAGCCGGATCAAAAGCCTGCGCCAGCAAGTGGACATGGCCAAGGCTCGCGACAGCGTGCAGAAGGCCCAGGTCAGCGCATCCATTGCCAGCGGCGGTGCCAACGGCAAGCTGGAAACCGCCGTCGGTACGCTCAATCGCTTGCAGGCTAAACAGCAGCAACGTGCCGCTGAACTGCAAGCTCAGGATGAACTGGCCGAAGCGTCGACGGGGACAGACCTGGAACGCAAACTGCGCGATGCCGGCATCACGCCGAACGAAGGCAGTGCCAATGCGATTCTGGAGCGCTTGAAGCAAAAGTCGGCTGAGTAAGCAACGTTGCCGAAGGGAGGAGGGCATTTCTGCCCTTCTTTTTTATGCCGAGGTGAGGATGAACGCCTTGAAGGGTTTCAAGACAATCGCTGGCCTGGCCCTCTTCATGGTCGCGCTGCAACTGCTCAATGTAGCGACCGGTTACAGCCTGATGGCATTCGGGCTGGTCCCAAGAACACTGCACGGCCTGTTCGGCATCCTCACCTCACCGTTTCTGCACGCGTCCTTTGCCCACCTGAGCGCAAACCTGATTGCCTTTCTGGTCCTGGGC